>DASYRU010000239.1:0-2725 GCA_036004165.1 Actinomycetota bacterium | reverse complement strand
GGTCAACGGCCGCAGCGGCAGCCCCGGCGCCGACAGCAGGGCGAGGTCGTGGTCGGGGTCGAAGTAGACGACGTCGGCCGCCACCGTGGTTCCCTGCCTGGTCACCACCTCGTGCCTGCCGGCGCCGGCGACCACGTGCGCGTTGGTGATCACCAGGTCCCGCTCCAACGGGAAGCCGCTGCCGAACAGCAGCCCGCCGCAGCCGCGGCTCTTGATCTGCACGGTGGCGGCCGAGGCCCGCCGGATCCCGGCGCTGCGGGCCGCCTCGGGAGGCGCCCCGGAGACCACCGGCGGGCGGAGGTTGGCGAACGCCTCCGGGAAGGGCGACCGGGCGAGCAGCCCGCGGAGCTGGGCGAGCGCGCCCGGCGGCCGGGGCGCGTAGCGGTCGATCGTCTGCAGCACGCTGGACTCGTTCACCGCCCGCGCGAACGGCGAGAACGGGACGTTGCTCAACGTCAGGGCGATGAACCAGAGGGCGACCGCGGCGACCACGGTGGCGACCACCGCGCCGCCCACCGCGTCCAGCCGGCCCGTCCAGCGACCAGCCAGCAGCGAGCGCAGCCGGATCCCGATCAGGTTCCCGACCGCATGGCAGGCGGCCGCGACCAGGAAGAACACCATCACCGCGGCCAGCAGCCGCCGCGTGGAGCTGTCGACCGACACCACCAGCCCGATCTGGGTGGCCGCCCAGGCCCCAAGGGCCAGCCCGACCAGCAGCCCCAGATAGCCGAGCAGCACCATCGCGAACCCGCGCCGCCAGCCACTGAGGGCCGCCAGCGCGAGGAGGACGAGCAGGAGGATGTCGATTGCTTGCAGGTCGAACGGCATGCGTGGTCCGGCGGCCGGTGGGTGTGGGCTTCATCCTAAGCCTTCCTCGTCGGCATGCCGATGCTCTACAGCGATGGAGACCGACCTCGATCCAAAGCCGACCCCACTCTCGCTGGCAGCGGCCCGGGCGTTGTTCCGCGCCCCGCAGGCCGAGGACGCCTGCTGGGCCGACGTGCACATGCCGGACGGGACGGTGCGGGCCTGCGGGCGGCCGGAGGCGACCAGCCTCGGGCTCTGCGCCGAGCATCGCGTCGAGCTGTTCGGCCTGGAGGCGTCCTCGTCGTCGGCGAGCGCCGGCGGCCCGTCCCGTCAGGTGCGTTCCACCCGCTCGGAGAGCCTCCGTGCGGCGACCAGCACCGGGTCCCAGACCGGCCCGAACGGCGGCGCGTAGGAGAGGTCGAGGTCGACCATCCCGTCGACCGTCATCCCGTTCCAGATGGCGGTGGCGAACACGTCGATCCGCTTGGCCGCCCCCTCACGGCCGACCAGCTGCGCCCCGAGCAGGCGTCCCGATCGGCGCTCGGCCAGCACCTTGATCCGGATCGGCGCGCCCCCGGGGAAGTAGCCCGCCCGGGTGGTGGAGTCCACCGTGACCGAGTCCCACTCCAGCCCGAGCGGGCCGATCTCCGCCGCCGACAGCCCGGTGCGGGCCACCTCCACGTCGCAGATCCTGGTCACGGCGGTGCCGAGCACCCCGGGGAAGGTGGCGTATCCGCCGCCGAGGTTGATGCCGCAGACGCGGCCCTGCTTGTTGGCGATGGTGCCGAGGTGGTAGTTCACCGGCAGGCCGGAGACCAGATGGCGCGCCTCGGCGCAGTCGCCCGCCGCCCAGACCCCGTCGTGGGGGGTGCGCATCCGCGGGTTGACGGCGATCGCCCCGCTCGGGCCGAGGCCGATGCCGGCGGCCCCGGCCAGACCGACCGCCGGACGGGTGCCGAGCCCCAGCACCACCAGGTCGGCCGGCAGGGTGCGGGCCGAGGTGCGCACCGCCTGGACCCTGCCGTCGCCCTCGATCGCCTCGACCGGCTCCTGCGTGTGGAGCTCCACCCCGACGTCGCGGACGGCCTGGCTGACCAGCTCACCCATGTCCGGGTCGATGCGCCCCATCACCTGCGGCCCTGCCTCCACCATGGCGGTGGGGACGCCCCGGTTGACCAGCGCCTCCGCCGCCTCCAGGCCGATGTAGCCGCCGCCGACCACCACCGCGCTGGCCGGACCGGCATCGACCGCCCGGCGCAGGTCGATGCCGTCCTGCAGGATCGAGAGGCCGTGGACGCCCGGCAGCTGGATGCCGGGGAGGGGCGGGCGCAGCGGCTCGGAGCCGGTGGCCACCACCAGCGCGTCCCAGGGCTCGTCCCTGGTCCGGCCGCTCGCCAGCTCGCGGACCCGGACCCGCCGCGCCTGCAGGTCGATCGCCTCCACCAGGTGGCCGGTGCGGGCGTCGATGTCCCGCTCGGCGAACTGGGCCGGGGTGCGGACGACCAGGTCCCGCCAGTCCTTGACGACGTCGCCGGCGTAGTGGGGGAGCCCGCAGGCCGAGTAGGAGGTGTGGCCGCCCCGTTCGAAGGCGACGATCTCCAGCTCCTCGGCCCCTCGCCCCCTGCGCGCCTGCGACGCCGCGCTCATCCCGGCCGCGTCGCCGCCGACCACCACCAAGCGCGTCCGCGCCACGACCGCCTCCTCTGCATCGGGTCCAAGAGGCTAGTCTGCCCTTGATGCGCCGGAGAGCGAGGAGGGTGAGCGACTTGGCGAGGCTGCTGTTCCACTGCACCCACGGACGCGACGACCCGGAGCGGGCGATCGTCCCGTTCATCGCCGCCAACGTGGCCGCCGCCTCCGGGCAGGAGGCGGTGGTGGCGCTGACCATCGAGGGCGCCTGGCTCTGCAAGCAGGGCTA
>DASYRU010000238.1:0-23589 GCA_036004165.1 Actinomycetota bacterium | reverse complement strand
AGGCGCAGGCAGGCGACCGGCCGGCCGCCGAGGGCCGCCGCGGCGTTGACCGCCTCGGCCACCTGGGTGCCGGAGAACCCCAGCGCCGTCCCGGACCCCATCCCGCCAGGGCCCTGGGCGACCACCACCAGGTCGGCGCGGAGCACCGCCCTGGCGGCCGCCAGCCCCGAGTACAGCGAGATCGCCTCCAGGTCACCGCCGAACGCCTGGCCGGCGGTGACGATCCCGGCCACCAGCCCGCCGGCCCGCATGGCGGCCGCCAGCCGCGAGAAGGCCAGCGGCAGGGCACCGCCGTCGGTGAACACGTAGGCGACCCTCAGGTCGTCGGCCACCGCCCGGGCGGCAGCCGCCACCACCGGCACCATCGAGTGCAGCTCGGCGCAGACCACCGGCAGGCCGGCCAGGTCGGTGCAGGCGGCCACCGCGGCCCGGTGCGGGCTCGCCTCCTCCTCCACCGCCAGCACCCGCACCTGCGCGGGCGTGTAGCGGGCCTTGATGACGTGGCCGGGGCCGGAGGCGTCCACCGGCCCGCCGATCCTCGCCATGACCACGTGGAAGCCGCCGGTGCCGAGGTCGAGGGCGACCGCGGTGGTGTTCAGCACCACCCGGTCGCCGGGCGCGACCGGGCCGGTGACCTGGTCGTAGCTGATCGCCGTGGCCTCCCCCTCGTCGCCCTCCACCTGGACGCGCACCTCGGTCGCGCCGGGCCGGCGCCGCAGGACCGCGGTGACCCGACCGTTGCGGATGCGGACCACGGCCGCTCAGCGCCCGGGGCGGTCGGAGGAGGAGGCCGGCCGCTGGTCGGCGGCGGCGGAGCGTTCGGCGGCCCGCAGCACGTAGGCGCAGACGGGGTCGCCGGCCTGGATGTGGGCGACCCGCTCGACGTCGACGTCCGGGCCGGCGAGCTGCCGGAACAGCGCCAGCTCGTGGTTGCAGGCGGTCGGCCACGCGCCCGCCACCCTGGCGATGGCGCAGTTGTGCTCGCGCACCAGCCAACGGCCGTCCTCGGTCTGGCAGCAGTCGGCCATGTAGCCGTTCTCGTCCTGGATGGCGGCAATGGCGCTGGCCAGCTCCGGCAGGGGACGGCCCCTGGTGCGGCCGCCGTACAGCTCGGCCAGCTCCTGCTGCCGGTGGTCGAACAGCCGCTCGACCCCCTCCGGGCCGAGCTCGCTGGCGGCCGCCTCCAGCAGCTGGGCGACCAGCTGGTGGTAGTTGCGGGGGAACAGGTCGTGCCCCATCTCGGTGAGCGCGTACACGTAGGCGGGGCGGCCGCGGCCCTGCTGGCGGGTGGTCTGCCTGATCAGCCCCACGTGCTCCAGCACCTCCAGGTGGCGGCGGATGGCCACCCCGGTGACGCCGAGCGCGTCGCCGAGCTGGGCGACGGTCTGCGGCCCCTTGCGCTTGAGGAGGTCGAGGACGGCACGCCGGGTCGGCGCTGTAGGAGCTGACTCGCTCACGCTGGCTCCGATGGGCTCCGGAACGGCAGCATCGCCGTTCAGGCGATCAGGCTCGACCGACAGGGTGCCAGCCCACCGGCCCCTCGCTCAAGTAACCGGTAGCATCTGGGCATGCGCAAGGTCGAACGGCTGGTCAACCTGATTGCCCTGCTGCTGGACACCCGCCGGCCCCTCACCCTCGACCAGGTGGCCGAGCTGGTGCCCGGCTACGACGCCAGCGGCGAGAGCCTGCGCCGCATGTTCGAGCGGGACAAGGAGGAGCTGCGCGGCCTCGGCGTCCCGGTCGAGCGGGCACCGATCGACGCCTGGGGCACCGAGGAAGGCTACTTCATCGACCCGGAGGCCTACGGCATGCCGGAGCTGGACCTCGCACCGGACGAGCGGGCCGCGCTGGCGCTGGCCGCCAGGGCCTGGTCGGGCGCCACCCGCGACCCGGCGGCGGTCGCCGGCCTCGCCAAGCTGGACCTGGACCCCGGCGCCGGACCCGACGCGCTGCGCGCCAACCTGGACGGGGCCTCCCCGCTGCTGGCCAGCCTGCTGGAGGCGGTCTCGAGCCGCAAGCGGATCACCTTCGCCTACCGCCCACCCGGTCGCGCCGCGGCCGAGCGCCGCCTGGAGCCGTACGCGCTGGTCCACCGGCGGGGCGCCTGGTACGTGGTCGGGCACGACGCCGACCGCGACGCGCAACGTTCCTTCCGGGTCTCCCGGATCGAGTCGGAGGTGCGCAAGCTGCGCCCGACCAGCCGCGCGCCCGACTTCCAGGTGCCGGACGGCTTCGACCCGGGCAAGCTGCTGCCGGCCGCGGGAGAGCCGGAGGGCGCGCCGATGGCGCTGGTGCGGGCCCCGCGGCCGGCCGCCCGCCTGGCCGAGCTGCGCGGCGCCGAGCCGACCGGACCGCCCCGCCCCGACGGCCGGGTCACCCTGCGCCTGCCCGTCGGCGACCGGGACGGCATGCTGGCGTGGGCGATGGGCAACGGGGTGGAGATCATCGAGCCGGCCGAGCTGCGCACCGAGGCCCGCCAGCGGCTGCTCGCCCTGCAGGCGGTGGTCGGGTCGTGAGCCCCGGGCGGAGCCCGGACGCCAGCGCGGCCGGCCGGCTGCAGCGGCTGCTCGCCCTGGTGCCGTGGGTGCTCGACCACCCGGGCGCGACCGTCGACGAGGTCTGCGAGCGTTTCGAGATGACCAGGGAGACGCTGGTCGCCGACCTGGAGCTGCTGTACGTGACCGGGGTGCCGCCCTACGGTCCAGGCGACCTGATGGAGGCCTGGGTCGACGGCGACAAGGTGCACATCGGCTTCGCCGACTGGTTCGCCAGGGCCCCCCGGCTCACCTGGCGGGAGGCGGCCGGCCTGTACCTGGCCGGCCGCGCCCTCAGCGCCCTGCCGGAGGTCGCCGAGCAGGGGGCGCTGGCACGCGCCCTCGCCAAGCTGGAGGCGGTGCTCCCCGCCGACCAGCTCGACCGGGTCCACGAGCTGGCCGGCAAGGTGTCGGTCGACCTGGAGGGCGACCCGGCCGAGACCACCCACCGGACCGAGCTCGCCAGGGCGGCCGCCGGCGGCCGCCGGGTGGTGATCGAGTACTACTCCGGCTCCCGCGGCGAGCTGACCAGGCGCAAGGTCGACCCCTGGGTGGTGTTCAGCGCCTCCGGGCACTGGTACCTGTCCGGCTGGTGCCACAAGGCGGTCGGGGAGCGGCTGTTCCGCATCGACCGGGTGGTGTCGGTGCGGCCCACCGAGGAGCCGTTCGAGCGGCCGGCCGGCTTCGACCCGGCCGCCCTCGGCGACCCGCCGGGCGTGGAGCTGTTCGCCGGCGGGCTGCAGTGCGAGCTGGACCTGCGCCACGAGGCCGAGTGGGTCGCCGACTACTTCCCGATCCTGTCGAGCCAGCGCCGCCCCGACGGCCGGCTGCGCGTCCGGCTCGCCACCAACCAGCTCTCCTGGGTGGTCCGGCTGGTCCTGCGGCTGGCCCCTGCCGCCGAGCCGGTGTCACCGCCCGAGCTGCGCGCCGCCGTCGCCGAGGCCGGCCGCAACGCCCTGGCCAACTACGCGCCCAGCCCGGCGTAGCGGCGCCAGCGCTCAAGACCATCTGGCCCTGCGCCGATAACCGCGGCATGGCCCGAGACTCGCTGCCTCCGACGAAGATCCGCGCCACCTGCCCGAGGTGCGGGGAGGTGGAGCTGACCCCGCCCGACGTGGAGCTGCGGGTCTGCCGCGCCGAGGAGCACAGCTTCTACGCCTTCGTCTGCCCCGGATGCGACCGGACGGTGACCAAGCCGGCCGACCGGCGGGTGGTGCAGCTGCTGGTCTCCGGCGGCGTGCCCGCGGTGCGGTGGGACCCGCCCGACGAGCTGCTCGAGCCGCGTGACGGCCCCGCCCTCACCTGGGACGACCTGCTCGACCTGCATCTGGAGCTGGAGTCGCCCGACTGGTGGACGCGGTTCGAGTCGGCCTGCCGCTGATAGGATTCGGCGCCGACGCCCGCTCCACCCTCCGGAGGTCACCCTGCCGCTCTGGCTCGCCATCCTGCTCGGCGTGTTCTGGCTCGCGGTGCTGGTCACCGTCGCGTTCACCATCTGGCGGCTGCTCGCCAACCTGAAGGCGCTGCTGGCCTCCGTGCAGGCGCTGGGGGAGCGGCTCACCCCCGCCCTGGAGGAGCTGGCCGCCGCCGGCGAGGAGGCCGCCGAGCGCGCCGCCCGCCTGCAGGCGAGGCGCGCCGAGGACGCCGAGGACGGCGGCGCCGGTCAGCGGCGCCTGCCCTCCCGGCGTCCGCCGCGGTAGACTCGACGGGAGCACCACCGGTCACGATGCGAAGGAGTGGGGCAATGCCAGGCGGGCCGGAGCTGATCTGGGTGATCGTCGTGATCGTCGTGCTGTTCGGCGCCAGCCGGCTGCCCGCGATGGGCCGCAACCTCGGCCTCGGCATCAAGGAGTTCAAGAAGGGCGTGACCGAGGCCACCCGCGACGGCAAGGACGGCAAGCAGGACGACGACAAGCCGGCCGCCTCCGACGAGCGGGAGCGGGGCACGACCACCTAGCCGGGTCGTCGAGCCGTCCGACCTCCTGTGCGACGATTGCGGCGCCCGCGGGCCAACCCGGCGGGCGAGATGTCGATCCTGGAGCACATCGCCGAGCTGCGCAGCCGCCTGGTCAAGAGCTGCATCGCCCTGGCCGTCACCACCACCGTCGCCTTCACCGCCCCGGTCTACGACCGGGTCCTCGAGTTCGTCACCAGGTCCTACTGCGACCTGCCGGCACGCCTGCGGATCGCCACCGCGGCCGGCGACGCCGGCTGCGGGCTGGCCGCCCTGAGCCCGCTGGAGCCGCTCAGCATCCGCATCCGCGTCTCCCTCACCGTCGGGCTGCTGCTGGCGATGCCGTTCCTCGCCTTCCAGCTGTGGCGCTTCATCACCCCCGGCCTCAAGCCCAACGAGAAGCGCTACGCGGTCCCGTTCGCGCTGGCCAGCACCCTGCTGTTCGTCGCAGGGGTGGCGGTGGCGTTCCTCACCCTCCCCAAGGCGATCGGCTTCCTCGCCGGCCTTGGCGGCAGCGGCATCATCACCTTCTTCCAGGCCGACCGCTACCTGCGCTTCGTGCTGTTCATGGGCCTGGCGTTCGGCCTGACCTTCGAGTTCCCGCTGGTGCTGGTGTTCCTGTCGATGGTGGGGGTGCTGTCGTCCCGGGCGATGCTGCGGGCCTGGCGACCGGCCGCCGCGGTGATCATCGTGGTCGCCGCCGTCGTCACCCCCAGCCAGGACCCGATCAGCCTGTTCGCGCTGGCGGTCCCCCTGTGGGTCTTCTACTTCGCCGCCGCCGCCATCGCCAGGTTCATCATCGAACCGCGGCGGGCACGGCGCCAGGGCGTCGGCGTCGAGGCCGGCTGACCGGCGCCGGCAGCCGGCATCCGTGGCGAAACTGCCACCGCCTGTGCGAACCTTTGCCTGTTCCCGACCACGAACAGGACGGAGCTAGCAGGCGTGGCCATCAAAGGAAAAGCAAAGCGCAGCCAGGGACGCCCGGTGCGGCGGCCGACCACCGGACCGCGGATCCAGTCCGTCGACCGTCGCCTGCCGTGGTACCGGGCGCCAGCCTTCCCGGCCACCCTGGCGGTGATCGCCCTGCTGGCCACCCTGTTCGCCGCCTACAGCCGCGTCCAGGAAGGCTGGGCCCGCGACGACCTGCGCCGCTTCACCGCCGCCCTGCGCACCGAGACCGACCAGCTTCCCGCGGTGCTCGGCGCCGGCACCAAGGAGCTGCCCGGCTTCGCCAGCGCCGAGGGCCTCACCAGCGGCCAGGTCAAGCCGAAGGACTTCGCGGTGCTGGCCACCGGCTGGTCGGCCAAGCTCGAGCAGATCCAGGGCCGGGTGGCGGCGATCACGGTCGGCGAGATCCCGGCCCAGACCGAGTTCTCCGGCAACCCGACCAACAGCGTCGGCGGGCGCGTGCCCATGCTGACCAGCGTCCGCGACGAATACGCGGCCGCCATCGGCGTCTACGTCGAGGCGGCCCGCACCTTCGAGCAGGCCACCAAGGCCCCCGCGAAGAGCACCCTGGCAAAGGCGCTGGTCCAGCAGGCCAACGGCACCGCCACCCAGGCCGGCGCGGCGATGGACGCCGCCGCCGGCGCGCTGGCCCGGCTCCACGCCCGCTACCGCCTGGACCTGACCAGGCAGATGCCGGGCGAGTCGACCGAGGCCTACGGCGCCCGCTACCAGTCCGGCCAGCAGCCGCAGAACAACAACATCCTCCCGCCGAACTAGGCCGCGGGGTGCGCGCCCTGCTGGTCCACAACCCGACCGCGGGGGGCGGGCGGACCGCGGCGCTGCTGCCCGCCGTCGCCGAGCGGCTGGCGGCCGGCGGCGCCGAGGTCGAGCGGCACCGGACCGCCTCCCTCGAGGACGCCCGCCTGACCGCCTGCAAGGCGGCCGGCTCCTTCGACGCGGTGGTCGCCGTCGGCGGCGACGGCACGGTGGGCGCCTGCGCCGCCGGCCTGGCCGACGCCGGCCCCCTCGCACGCGCCGCGCTCGGCCTGATCCCCGCCGGCGGCGGCAACGACGCCGCCAGGTCCCTCGGGCTGCCGTTCGACGACCCGCTGGCGACCGCCGCGCTGCTGCCGCGGCTGCGCCGGCGCCGCGCCGACCTGGCCGAGGTCGCGGGGCGGCGCTACCTCAACGTCGCCGGTGCCGGCTTCGACTCCGAGGTCAACCGGATCGCCAACCAGCGGCTCCGCTGGGCCCGCGGCCGCGTCAGGTACGTGGGTGCGGTCCTTGCGCAACTGGCCGTCGGCCGGCCCGCCGGCTTCCAGCTCACCCTCGACGGGCAGCAGCGGGAGGTACGGGCCTGGCTGGTGGCGGTGGCCAACGGCCCCAGCTACGGCGGCGGCATGCGGGTCGCCCCGCACGCCGGCCTCGACGACGGCCTGCTGGACGTGGTCGTGATCGGCGCGATCGGCAAGCTCGACTTCCTGCTCACCTTTCCCAAGGTGTTCTCCGGCCGGCACCTGGAGCACCCGGCGGTGGCGGTCCACCGGGCAAGGCGGGTCGAGCTGGCCGCCGACCGGACCCTGGCGGTGTACGCCGACGGCGAGCCGGCCGGCGCCCTTCCGGCCACCTTCGAGGTCCAGCGCGGCGCGATCGCGGTGCTGGCCGCCGACGGCGCCCCCGGCTTCCCGGCCGCCCCCCAGGCGCCGTAGGAACCGGCGAGCGCCCCGCGGCGCCGCCTGGCAGCATGAGCGCCATGGAACAGCTTGCCTCCCGGGGGTCGAGCCAGCCCGGCGACCCGCGGGCGCTGGTGGAGGAGTTCGCCGGCGGCTACACCTTCGAGCTCGACGACTTCCAGCGCCGAGGCTGCCTGGCGCTCGCCGGCGGCCGCGGCACGCTGGTGGCGGCCCCGACCGGCGCCGGCAAGACGGTGGTGGGGGAGTTCGCCGTGTGGCTGGCGCTGCGGTCCGGCGGCAAGGCGTTCTACACCACCCCGCTGAAGGCGCTCTCCAACCAGAAGTTCGGCGACTTCGTGGCCCGCCACGGTGCGGCGAAGGTCGGCCTGCTGACCGGCGACAACTCCATCAACGGCGAGGCGCCGGTGGTGGTGATGACCACCGAGGTGCTGCGCAACATGCTCTACGAGGGCAGCGCCACCCTCGCCGGGCTGCGCTACGTGGTCATGGACGAGGTCCACTACCTGCAGGACCGCGTCCGCGGCGCCGTCTGGGAGGAGGTGCTGATCAACCTGCCGGTCCAGGTGCGGGTGGCGAGCCTGTCGGCGACGGTCTCCAACGCCGAGGAGTTCGGCGAGTGGCTGGAGGCGACCAGAGGCGCCACCGATGTCGTGATCGAGGAGCGCCGGCCGGTCCCCCTCGACAACCACTACCTGGTCGGCCGCGAGCTGCACCCGATGTTCGTCACCCGCGGCGACAGCGTGGTGCCCAACCCGGCGCTGGCCCGGCGGGGCGAGCGGGAGTGGCGCTCCGGCCGCGACAGCAAGGGCCGCCACGGCGGCAGGCCAAGGGCGGTCGGGCGGGGCTGGGTGCCGTCCCGGGTGGAGGTCGTCGATCTGCTGGAGGCCGAGCGGCTGCTGCCCGCCATCTACTTCATCTTCTCCCGTGCCGGCTGCGACCAGGCGCTCGAGCAGTGCCGGGCGGCCAACATCCGCCTCACCAGCCAGGCAGAGCGGACCGAGATCCTGGAGTTCCTCGACCTCAAGGTCGCGCCGATCGACGCCGCCGACCTGGACGCGCTCGGCTACGACGCCCTGGCCGAGTCGCTCGGACGGGGCGTGGCCAGCCACCACGCCGGCATGCTGCCGCTGTTCAAGGAGGCGGTCGAGGAACTGTTCGCCCAGGGCCTGGTCAAGGCGGTATTCGCCACCGAGACGCTGTCGCTCGGCATCAACATGCCGGCCCGCACGGTGGCGATCGAGCGGCTGACCAAGTGGCAGGGGGAACGCCACGAGCTGCTCACCCCCGGCGAGTACACGCAGCTCACCGGGCGGGCGGGCCGCCGGGGGATCGACAGCAGGGGCGCGGCGGTGGTGCTCCACCAGCCGTTCGTCCCCTTCGAGCGGATCACCGGGCTGGCGTCGACCCGCACCTACCCGCTGACCTCCTCGTTCCGGCCCTCCTACAACATGGCCGTCAACCTGATCGCCAACTACGCACGCGAGGAGGCCGAGCGGCTGCTGGCCTCCTCGTTCGCGCAGTTCCTGGCCGACCGGACGGTGCACGGGGCCGAGCAGACCCTGGCCCGCAACGCCCGCTACCAGGCCGGCTACCTGGAGTCGGCGGCCTGCGAACGGGGCGACGTGGCCGCCTACTGGGAGCTGCGCCGGCGGCTGCGCGCCCGCGAAGGCGCCCTGGCCGCCGCCGAGCGCCGCGCCGAGGGCGAGGAGGCCGCCGAGGCGGTCCGCTCGCTGCAGGCCGGCACGGTCATCCTGCTGCCGGGCGGGCGGCGCCGGGGGTTGGCCGCCGTGCTCGGCCCGGCAGGCGGCCGCGACGGCTCGACCGGGGTGCTGGTGCTGACCGAGGACCGGCGGGTCCGCAGGATCGCCGTCCGCGACCTCGACGGCCCCCCGGTCCGCGTCGGCAAGGTCGCGGTGCCGCGCACCCTGAGCCCCAAGAGCCCCCGCTTCAAGGCCTACGTCGCCAGGGCCCTGGCCGAGCTCGACCCGCCGCGGGTCCAGCGGCCGCCGAAGCGCCGGCGCGGCGCCACCGACGACCCGGAGCTGGCGGCGCTCCGCGCCGAGCTGCGGGCCCACCCGGTGCACGGCTGCCCCGACCTGCCGGAGCACGAGAAATGGATGTCCCGCCACGACCAGCTGCGGCGGGAGACCGACACGCTGGCCGGCCGGGTCCGCCACCGCACCGGGTCGCTGGTGCGCACCTTCGACCGGGTGCTCGAGGTGCTCGGCCGCCTCGGCTACGTGGACGGCTTCGCCCTCACCGGCAAGGGCGAGACGCTCCGCCGGGTGTACGCCGAGACCGACCTGGTGGTGGTGGAGGCGCTGCACCGGGGGGTCTGGCGCGCGCTGCGCCCAGCCGAGCTGGCCGCCTGCGTCTCCTGCCTGGTGTTCGAGGCGCGAGGCTCGGAAGGCCCACCGGCCGAGCCGCCCCCGCCGCCGACCCCGGCGGTCCGGGCCGCCCTCGACACCCTCGCCGACCTGCAGGCCGAGGTCCACGACCACGAGGAGGCGGCCGGGCTGGCGCTGACCCGACCGCTGGACCCTGGCTTCGCCGACCTCGCCTACCGCTGGGCGATGGGGGAGTCGCTGGAGGACGTGCTCGCCGGCGACGAGGACATCACCCCCGGCGACTTCGTCCGGGTCACCAAGCAGCTGATCGACCTGCTCCGCCAGGTCGCCCTGGTCGCCGAGGACCCGGAGCTGGCCGCCACCGCCAGGGCCGCGGTCGACGCCTGCCAGCGCGGCGTGGTCGCCTACTCCGGCCTGCTCTGAGGTAGCCTCCGCCCTCGACAGCCCGACCGCCAGGAGCAGCGCCGATGTCGACCCCGCAGCGCCACCGCACGCCGACGCGACCCGCCGCGCTGCCCTACGGTCCCCCGTACCTGATCGGCGACCCGGCCGCCGCCCGCCGGGACCTGACCGAGCTGCGCCGGGCCCTGGCACGCTCCGGGGTGGTGGCCGAGGCGGCGGTGGCCAGGCCGGTCGGGCGGGCCGGCGCGATCGCCGCCACGGCGCTGCAACGCGGTCACCGGTTCCTGGTCGCGGTCGGCTCCGACCCGCTCGCCCACGCCGTGCTGCGGGCGCTGGTCGGCCCGCAGGGGCCGCGCTGGCCGGACGCGGTCCTCGGCCTTGCCGGGCTCGGCCGTCAGGACCTTGCCGCCACCTTCGGCCTGCCCGACGAGCCGGGGCGGCTGGCCCTGCACCTGCTCGGGCCCAACCTGTTCCTCGCCGACGTCGGCAGGGCCCGCTGGCGCGGGCCGGACGGCTCCGGGCGCGTCGGCGTGTTCGCCAACAACGCCGAGCTCGGCTACCCGGCCGAGGTGTCAAGCCGCGTCCCAGGCGCTGCCGGCCTCGGGCGGCTCGGCCGGCTGGCCGCGGCCGTCGGCGGCCTGCGGGCCAGCCGCTCGACCCCGGCCAGGCTGGAGCTGGACCGCGCCGCGGTCGAGCTGCGCCTGGCCGGCCTGGTGGTGGCCAACGGCCAGTTCTCGATGGGCCGCATGAAGGTCGCCCCGCGGGCGCTGCCCGACGACGGGCGCATGTCGGTGATCGCCTTCCAGGGCGAGCCGCTCACCGTCTACGCCCGCTCCAAGAACCTCTACTACGGCGACCACATCCCCCACCAGAGCATCCGCGAGTACCAGTCCCGCACGGTCGCGGTGGCCACCGCCGAACCGCTGACGCTCACCCTCGACGGCGTCCGCGCCGCCGGCGGCCCCCCGCTCCAGGTCGACGTCCTCGAGCGCGCCCTGCGGGTGAAGGTGTAACCGGGGGGGCTCGAGGAGCCGGAGGCGACAGCCTCCCGGTCTACCGTCGCCGTCGCTGGTCGGGGCAGGTAGGATCGGCGCATGACGAGCACCACCGCGCTGGCGGAGCGGCTGGGGCGGGCGCGCAAGGAGCTGGCCGAGCGCGGCGTCGACGCCCTGCTGCTCGGCCCCTCGGCCGACCTGTACTACCTGACCGGCTACCAGGCGCCCCTGCTGGAACGCATGACCCTGCTGGTGCTGCCGGCAGGGGGCGACGCCCGGCTGGTGGTGCCCGCCCTGGAGGCCCCGCTGGCCCGCGGGCAGCTTGGCGCGCTGGAGCTGGAGGTGACCGCCTGGCAGGAGACCGAGGACCCGGTCGGGCTGGTCCGGTCCGCGCTGGAGGCCGCCGGCGCCGCCGGCGGACGGCTGGGGGTCGGCGACCGGCTGTGGAGCACGTTCCTGCTGCGCCTGCAGGCCGCCCTGCCCGCCGCCGCCTTCGTGGCCGCCTCGGCGGTCACCCGCCAGCTGCGCATCCGCAAGGACCCGGAGGAGGTCGTGGCGCTCGCCAGGGTCGCCGCGGCGATCGACCGGGTGGTGGACGGCCTCGACCAGCTCGGCTGGGCCGGCCGCACCGAGCTGGAGGTGGCCAGGGACCTCGACGCGGCGATCAGGGCCGGCCACGACGAGGTGTGCTTCGTGATCGTCGGGTCCGGCCCGAACGGGGCCAGCCCCCACCACGTGGCCTCCGACCGGGTCATCCGGCCGGGCGACCCGGTGGTGGTCGACATCGGCGGCCGGCTGGACGGCTACTGCTCGGACACCACCCGGACGCTGGTCGTCGGCCAGCCGCCGGCCGGCTTCCAGGAGCTGTACGCGGTGCTGCACGCCGCCCAGCTCGCCGGCTGCGACGCGGCCGGCCCGGGCGTGGCCGCCGCAAGGGTCGACGCGGCCTGCCGTGAGGTGATCGCGGCCGCCGGCCACGGCGAGCACTTCATCCACCGCACCGGGCACGGCATCGGCCTTGAGGAGCACGAGGATCCCTACCTGGTGGCCGGCAACGACGAGCCGCTGGAACCGGGGATGGCGTTCTCGGTAGAGCCGGGCATCTACCTGCCCGGCCGGTTCGGGGCGCGGATCGAGGACATCATGGTCTGCACCGGCGAGGGAGGCCGGCGCCTCAACACCACCGCCCGCGAGCTGCGGGTGGTGGATGCCTAGGGCGATGGCCGGCCGCCGGCAGGCCTGGTGCCCACGATGCGACGAGCTGCGGGCGGCCCGTCCCGGCACGGCCTGCCCGGTCTGCGGGCGGGGCCTGCTGCCGGTGCCGCCCAGCCTCCCGGGCCACGACCGGCCCGGCCTGGCCGACCGCGCCGGCGAGCGGCTGCAGGCGCTGCTGCCGGCGGCGCGCGCCGCCGCCGCCGGCCTGCTGCTGGTGGTCACCGTCGGCGGCGGGTTCGCCGCCGGCCGGCTGACCCGCGCCACGCCGTCGGCCCCGGCGGCGCCGCCCACCACCAGCGCCGAGGCCGGGTTCGGCGACAGCGGGCCACTGCTCGGCCGGCGCCAGCTGAACTGGCCGGCCGCCGGCGGCGGCCTCGGCGTCACCCTGCGGAGCGTCGCGGTCGGTGCCGGCTTCACCCGGCTGGAGCTCACCGTCGCCGGCCTGGGACGCGGCCAGCGGGTGGTCGCCCTCGAGGGCCTGCGGATCCTCGACGCCGCCGGCAACGACCTGCTCCCCGGCGGTGAGATCGACCGCATCAACACCGTCGGCCGCGGCCGCGGCCTCGCCCCCGGCCAGCAGACCGAGGTCGTGCTCGACCAGCCGATCGACCACAACGCCCTCGCCAGGGTCCAGGTGCGCGGCCTCACCCTTGCCGTGGAGGTCGACGAGCAGTTGCTCGGCAGCCTCGCCGACCCGGAGCTGCAGCGGAACTTCCGGGAGGACCCCGGCAGCCTTGACCAGCGCACACGCTGCCGGGGCTGCCGGGTACGGGTCCGCTGCGTCGGCTGCCGCACGGTCCGGGTGGCCGCAACGGCCTACCGCCACAGCCAGGTGCTGCTGCTGCTGCAACCGGTCGGTCCGCCGGAGCGCTCGGCCGTCAACGAGACCGGCCGCCAGCTCCTGGTCACCCCCGCCGAGGTCGCCGGCGGGGAGCTGACCGCCTGGGTCGGCGGCGACAGCGGCGGCGATGTGGTGGTCACCTTCAGCGGCCACGAGCTGATCGGCGTCGCCGGCGACGCCGCCGGCGACCGCCCGGTCGGCTTCGAGGTGCACCTGGAGGCGCTGGCCGAACGCGCCGTCCGCGGCCCGTGGGTGATCGCCGAGCCGGGGAGCGCCCCGTGAAGGCCTGGTGCCCCCGCTGCGACGCCGTCCGGCCGGGGGAGACCAGCTGCCCCGTGTGCGGCACGTCGCTGGCCGTCCTCCAGGACCCGTCGCCGCCCGAGCCGGACGCGCCGCCGCCGCCGGAGCCGGCGGCCGCACCGCCACCGTCCCGGCTGCGGCTGGCCCTGCTGGTCGCCGCGCTCGCCGTCGCCGGCCTCGCCTTCGTCGCCGGCCGCAGCGGCACCCCGCCGGCCGCGGCACCGGCGCCGACCACCGCTGGGCCGGCCCCGGCCACCACCGCCGCCGCGGCGGAGCCGGACGCCGACACCCGCCGCGAGCTCGGCTGGCGCGCCGGCCCGAGACGGGGCGTCACCCTCACGGTCGCCTCGGCCCGCCGCGTGCTCGACCCCGACGAGGACACCGCGGCCGTGCTGACCCTCCGGGTCGATGGGCTGCCGCCCGGCCAGCGGCTGCTCGCCGTCCGCGACCTGCGGCTGCTGGACTCCGGCGGCGGCGTGTACTCCAGCCCCGAGGCGCAGCCGATCGGCAACGAGGCCGGCGTCCCGGTGGAGCCCACCGACGACCCGGCCACCTACCTGCTGTTCACCAGCCCGGCACCCCGGCTGAACGCGCTCGCCAGCGTCGAGGTCGGCGACCTGCTGGTCGTCCGCCCCCGCACCAGCCGGATCGAGCTGGACAGCTCGGGACCCTGGCCGGCCGCCGCGCCGCTGCGGGCGATCGACCCCGGGCCGCGTGACACGGTCGAGGTCCCGGTCGGGCCGAACGTCCTCCCGGTCGACCGCCTCCCGCTGCGGGTGACCGCCGCGTTCGTCGGCGCCGGCCGCGCCGTGGTCGTGGTCGAGCCGAGGACCGGCGACGTCGTGCCCGGCGGGTCCCTGCCGGTCAGCGGCGAGCTGCGGGCCGGCGACCGGGCCTGCAGCCGCACGGTGCTGCTCGGCCAGGGGGTCTCCGGCTTCGGCACGCCGGACGCCGCCGGCCTGGTGCTCGCCTGCCCGGCGCGGCCGGTCGCGCGGCTGACGCTCGCCCTCGGCGCCGGCGTGGACCGGCTCCCGTTCGACGCCACCCTGAAGGAATAGCCCAGACAGCGCGCCGAGCGCGGAGGTGCCATGCCCGATGAGCCGACCGATCCGACCGCGGCGCAGCAGGCAGGCCGCCGCGACCAGCCGCTGGTGCAACGCGCGATCGTGGCCGACGCGCTGATCGACCCCGACGAGCGGGAGCGGATCGGCTTCCAGCGCGACCCGGAGGCGCCCATGCCGGTGGTGGTGGAGCTGAACCTCCGCCACCGGGAGGGCCTGCCTGGCGCCCAACGGCAGTTCCTCGCCCGCTACACCGCCAGCCTGCCGGGCGAGCCGGAGCCGGAGCAGGTCGGCGACACCTACTTCCGCTGCCGGCTGAACCAGACGCAGCTGCTGCGGCTGGTCGAGGGCGACCAGGACCAGGCCGACCCGACCGAGCGGGCCATCTACCGGGTCTGGCCCGACTTCCCCGTCCACCCGCTGGTCGACGGCTCCTGCGCCACCGTCAAGGCCGACGCGGCGCGGCGTTCCTACGACGCCGGCGGCCGCGGCATCGCCTGGGCGGTGCTCGACTCCGGCATCGACGCCGGCCACCGTCACTTCCGCCGCTTCGAGACCCTCGAAGGGGACGTCGCCGAGCTGCACCGCGACTTCACCCAGCCGGGCCCCCCGAAGCTCGGCGACGCCCTGGTCGACCGCTTCGGCCACGGCACCCACGTGGCCGGGATCATCGCCGGCGGCCTCCCCGACCGCCTGCCAAAGGGCGGCCTGCGGGTGGTCGAGCGGGTCTTCGACCCCGCCAACCCCGACACCCCGAGCGTCCAGGAACGACAGGTCCGGCCGGAGCGGCTGGCCGGCATGGCCAGGGAGTGCAAGCTGGTCAGCCTAAAGATCCTGGACGACCATGGCGGCGGCAGCTCGATGAACGTGGTCCGCGCCCTCGAGTACGTCCGCAGGGACGTCAACGGCTACGGCAAGCTGCTGCGCATCCACGGCGTCAACCTCAGCGTCGGCTACGAGTTCGACCCCAAATGGTTCGCCTGCGGGCAGAGCCCGATCTGCGCGGAGGTCGACCGCCTGGTCCGCTCCGGCGTGGTGGTGGTGGTCGCCGCCGGCAACACCGGCTACGGCAGCCTGTCGGCGCTGCAGCGCCAGACCCGGGTCGGCCTGACCATGACCATCAACGACCCGGGCAACGCGCAGCTGGCGATCACCGTCGGCGCCACCCACCGCGACATGCCCCACACCTACGGCGTGTCCTACTTCTCCTCCAAGGGCCCCACCGGCGACGGCCGGCTCAAGCCGGACCTGGTCGCGCCGGGGGAGCGGATCACCTCCTGCGCGGCCGGCCAGGCGCTCGCCAGCGCCATCCCCCCCGGCCGCAGACCGCCGGCCCCACAGCGGACGGCGGTCTACGTCGAGGACTCCGGCACCAGCATGGCCGCGCCCCACGTCTCCGGGGCGGTCGCCGGCTTCCTTTCCATCCGGCGCGAGTTCATCGGCCGACCCGACGAGGTCAAGCGGATCTTCCTGGAATCGGCCACCTCGCTGGGTCGTGAGCGATACTTCCAGGGCCACGGGCTGGTCGATCTCATGCGGGCGATCCAGTCGGTATAGCGTTGCCCCAATGGGGTCCCCCCACCCCCCTTGGAACGGAGGACACCCTGAGCGAGCCTTCGACACCCACCGAGCTCAACACCAACATCGCCCACCCGGCGCGGGTGTACGACTACTGGCTCGGCGGCAAGGACAACTTCCCCCGCCGACCGGGCCGCGGCGGAGGCGGTGCTGGCCGCCAACCCGGCGGTCCGGCTGACCGTCCGGGAGAACCGCGCCTTCCTTCGTCGCGTGGTCCGCTACCTGACCGCCGAGGCGGGGATCCGGCAGTTCCTGGACATCGGCACCGGCATCCCCACCAGCCCCAACGTCCACGAGGTCGCCCAGCAGGTCGCCCCGGACGCGCGGGCGGTCTACGTCGACAACGACCCGATCGTGCTGGCCCACGCGCGGGCGCTGCTGGCCGGCAGCGGGGCCGGCACCACCACCGTGATCCAGGCGGACCTGCGGGAGCCCGACAGCATCCTCCGGCACCCCCAGGTGCGGCAGGTGCTCGACTTCGGCCAGCCGCTCGGGATCCTGCTGGTCGCCGTGCTGCACCACCTGACCGACGAGGACGACCCGGCGGGCGTGGTCGCCCAGCTCCGCGACGCCGCCGTCGGCGGCAGCTACCTGGCGATCTCGCACGGGACGGCCGACATCAACCCGGAGGCCGCCCAGCGGGCCGCCAGGCGGTTTGCCGAGTCGCGCACCGCCGCCCCCTACATCGCCCGCAGCCACGCGACGATCGAGGGGTTCTTCGACGGCCTGGAGCTGCTGGACCCGGGCGTGGTCCAGCCGCCCCTCTGGCGGCCGGACGGCCCCGTCTCGGTCGATCTCGATCGCATCTCCTTCTACGCCGGGCTCGGCCGCAAGCCCTGAGCCGGGCCTCCATCAGCCAGCAGCGCAGCCGAAGGGAGAGGACCGTGGCCGGCGAGATCGCCGGGTTGCCGCATTTCGAGGTCGGCTTCGACGAGCGGGGACGGTCCGACCGGGGCGAGGTCGACGCCCTGCTGGCCGGGGTGCCGGCCGCCGGCATCACCGACCTGTTCGCCTTCTCGCACGGCTGGAACAACGACCGCCGCCAGGCGCGGCGGCTCTACCAGCGGTTCTTCCAGCAGGTCCCGGGGTTGCGGTCGCAGGCGGGCGCCGCCGCGCCGGCGGCCACCGTCGGCACCGTCGGCGTGGTCTGGCCGTCCAAGCGCTGGGCCGACGAGCCCGACCCGACCGCCGCCGGCGGCGCCGCCGGGCTGGCCGAGCCCGCCCCGGCCGACGACGCCGCCCTGGTCGAGGACCTCAAGGGCGTCTTCCCCGGCGCGGCGCAGCAGCAGGCCCTCGAGGAGCTGGCCGGGCTGCTGGCGCAGCGGCCGGACGACCCCGCCCAGCTCGCCCGCTTCCAGGCGCTGATGGAGCGCCTGTCCGGGGAGCCGGACGCCGCCCCCGCCAGCGAGGACGCGGGCGAGCTGGCGCTGGTCACCGACGAGCCTGAGGCGGTGTTCAGCCGCTTCGCCGACGCCGTTCCAGGGTCAGGGGAGGGCGGCGCCGCCGGCCTCGGCGACCGTTTCGGGCGCTTGTGGGACGGCGCCAAGGAGGCGCTGCGGCAGCTCACCTACTTCGAGATGAAGAAGCGGGCAGGGGTGGTCGGCAGGGACGGCCTCGGCCCGCTGCTCGGCCGGCTCGGCGACGCCAGCCCCGGGCTGCGCGTCCACCTGCTGGGCCACAGCTTCGGCGCCCGGCTGGTGTCGTTCGCGCTGGCCGGGCTGCCCAGCCCGGCCGCCTCGCCGGTCGGGTCGCTGTGCCTGCTGCAGGGGGCGTTCTCCCACTTCGCCTTCGCCGACGCCCTGCCCTTCGACCGCGACCGGGGCGGCGCGCTCAAGGGCATGGCCGCGAGGGTCGACGGCCCGCTGGTCGCCTCCTTCTCCGCGCACGACCTGGCGGTCGGCAAGTTCTACCCGCTGGCGTCGCTGAGCTCCAGGGACGACGCCGCCGCAGCCGACGACCTGCTGTTCCGCTGGGGCGGGATCGGCCACGACGGCGCCCAGGCGGTGCAGGCCACCGAGGTCACCCTCGGCCCGGTCGGCGCGGCCTACTCCTTCCAGGCGGGCCGGTTCGTCAACCTGGACGCCAACGCGATCGTGAACCAGGGCGGGCCGCCGTCAGGGGCGCACTCCGACGTCTTCCACCCCGAGCTGGTCTGGGCGGCCCTGGCCGCCGCCGGCCTGGTCCGCGCCGGCTAGGCGGCGCGGCTCACCACTCGAACTCGCGTTCGCTGGTGGCGGCGTCACTGCGGGCGGTGCCGGTCGGCGGCTCCGGGCGCGGACGTGGCGGCTCCGGCCGCAGCTGCCCCGGCGGGCCGCCGTCCCTCGGGGAGGCCTCCAGCAGCGCCGGGCTGTGCCAGTCCTCGCCGACCAGCTCCAGCACCGGCCGGAACGCCGGCGTGGCCCTGGCGACCGCCTTGGCCAGCATCAGCTCCTCGAGCTCCTCGCCGGCGACCTCGTTCTTCTCCAGCAGCCGCTCGGCCAGGGCGCGCACCGCCGGCTCGTTGGCCCGCAGCAGCTCCACCGCCTGCCGCTTGCAGTCGGCCAGCAGGTTGCCGATCGCCTTGCGGTTCTCGGGGTTGCCGAGGATCGCCTGCAGCGGCCCGCCGCCCATGGCGTTCGGCGGCAGCACCCCGTAGGAGATCAGGCTGTCGCCCATGCCGAGGATGCCGAGCATGGTGGCGGCACGGACGGTGGCGTGCTGCAGGTCCGAGCCGGGGCCGGTGGTGGTCTCGCCGAACCAGATCTCCTCGGCGGCCAGGCCGCCGAGCGCCACCACGATGTCGCGGCGGATGTCCTCCCGCAGGCTGGTGAGGGTCTCCTCCAGCGGGGTCCGGTAGACCACGCCGAGGGTGTCGCGGCGCTTGATGATCGAGGCGACCTGGATCTGGTCGTCCAGCTCCAGGATGTAGGCCAGCACCGCGTGGCCGGCCTCGTGGAAGGCGGTCATCTGGCGGTCGCGGGCCGAGGTGGTGGTCGGCTCCTTGAGGCCGATCTCCTCGGTCACCTTGGCGGTCCACAGGTCGTTGAAGGTGAGCTTCTCGCGCCCGTCGACCAGCGCGAAGATCAGCGCCTCGTTGACCAGGTTCTTGATCTGCGCCGGGGTGAACCCGTAGGTGGCCCTGGCGAGGCGGGCGCTGTCGACCGGCTCGTGTGGCACCTTGTCCAGGTAGTACTTGAGGATGTCCTCGCGGCCGGCGCCGCCCGGCAGGCCGACGTGCAGCTTGCGGTCGAAGCGGCCGGGCCGCAGCAGCGCCGGGTCCAGGGTGGCGGCCTGGTTGGTGGCCCCGATCACCATCACGTTGTACTGGGGGATCTTGGGCTTGCCGAGGTGCAGGATGCGCTTGACGTGCCGCCAGAACCCCTTCGGCATGGTCATGCCGTCCATCTGGATCAGCAGCTCGTTGACGTACATGCCGCCCATGCCGCCGCCCATGCCTGGGGCCATGATGAAGCGCAGCGGCCCCTTGGCCGCCTGCGCCTCGGCGTCCATCACGTTGGACACCGCCCCCCGCGAGCCGCCGACGGCGTCCAGCTCGTCGATGAAGATCACCGAGCCGCCGTACTTGTTGGACAGCTTGCGAGCCTTGCGGAACAGCCGGGCGATGCGCAGGTTGCCGATGCCCATGAACATGTTGTTGAAGCTGGTGCCGGACGCGTACACGAACGGCACCTTGGCGGAACCGGCGATCGCCTTGCCGAGCAGGGTCTTGCCGGTGCCGGGCGGACCCTCGAACAGGATGCCGTGGGGCGGGTAGCCGCCGGCGTCGCGGAAGCGCTTGAACCCCTGGAAGAGGGTCAGGGCCTCCTTGGTCGATTCGACGATCTCGGGCTGGCCGCGCACGTCGTCGAAGCTGACGTCGTACTCGCGGGGATAGATCACGTAGGTGCGGCCGCGCGACAGGAACCAGAAGATCGCCACGAACTGCATGATCATGATGAGCATGAAGAACGCGAGGTAAACGACCGAGCTGATGATCGCGAACGGCAGCGCCTTGGTCGTCTTCCACATGTCGAACGCTGGTGCCAGGGGATGGCTGGACTGGATCAGGTAGGAGCGGAACTCCGGCGAGACGCGGGGGTCGCCGCCGAGGATGTTCCACCAGTCCAGACCCCGGTTCGACCGGTACATCCAATAGAGGACCGGGATCGCCAGGATGTAGAAGACGAGGAAGATCGCCAGCAGCTTGAGGGTCTTTCTGACCGTGTACCGCACGACCACGCTGTTCACAGACCCCCGCCTTCCTGCCGCCGAGCTCAGCTACTTTGCGTACGAGTATGCCCCCCCACCCGGATCACTGCCAGAGCGGGCGGGTTTCATACTGGTTTCGGTGCACCATGTTGCTCTGGCTCTTCCCAACGTTGTTGCCTACACTGCGACCCTACAAACCGACGCGTTCGTCCGATATCGGAGGAGGTCTCCACGCCTGTGCCCGGCCTCGTGCTCATCGCCCACACCGTTTGGGGCGCAGCCGGGCCAAGCCTCCACGATCCGAACAACCGCCTGGGGGACGCGCTCGGCCGCCGGCACGACCTGGCCGTGGCGGTGGAGAGCGGGCGCATCACCGCGGTCGTCCCGGCCGCCGAGGCTGCGGGGCTGCGCGCCGACCGGGTGGTCGACCTGGGCGACGTCACCCTCATGCCCGGGTTCGTCGACGCCCACGTCCACCTGAGCACCACCGGCCTGGCCGCGCTCGGGGTGGAGCTGCGCGAGGCCCGCTCGCCGGCCGAGCTGCTGGAGCGGGTCCGGGTGGCGGCGAGGGCCGGCGACGGCCTGCTGTGGGGCGACGGCTACGACGAGACCCGCTTCGCCGCCCCGGAGCTGCCGACCCCTGCCGAGCTGGCCGACGCCGCCGGCGGCCGGCCCGTCTACCTGTCACGGGTCGACGGCCATCAGGGCCTGGCGACCCTCGACGTGCTCGGCGACGCCGGCGCCCTGGACGCCGACGGCTGCGAGCGCGGCCCCGACGGCGCCCCCACCGGGGTGGTCCGCGGCGACGCCGGCCACCTGGCCCGCCGCCACGCGCTGGCCAGCCTCCCCGACGCCACCCTGCGCGCCGCCCAGGACCACGCCCTCTGCCTGGCGGCGCGGCGCGGGATCACCTGCGTGCACGAGATGGCCGGCCCCGACATCTCCGGCCGGCGCGACTTCGAGCTGCTGCTCGACCGGGTCGAGGCGCTGCCGGTCGAGGTGGTCGGCTACTGGGGCGACCTGGACCTGGAGTACGTGGCCGACCGCAAGCTCGCCCAGGTCGGCGGCGACCTGTTCCTGGACGGGTCGCTCGGCTCGCACACCGCCGCCCTCTCCACCCCCTACGAGGACCGCCCCGACCTCCGCGGCGCCCTCTACCTGGACGACATGGTCCTCACCGACCTGTACGTGCGCGCCACCCTTGCCGGGGTGCAGGTCGGCGTCCACGCCATCGGCGACCTGGCCATCGGGCAGGCGCTGCGCTGCGCCCGCCGGGCGGTCAGGGCGGTCGGGCCGACGGCGTTCCGCACCTGCCGCCACCGCATCGAGCACGTCGAGCTGCTCGGTGCCGACGGCGCCGACCGGATGGCCGAGCTCGGCCTCGCCGCCAGCGTGCAGCCGGGGTTCGACGCCGCCTGGGGCGGCCCCCGCGGCATGTACGCCCGCCGGCTCGGCCCGCGCCGGGCCAAGAGCATGAACCCCTTCGCCGACCTGTGGCGGCGCGGGGTGCCGATGGGCGGGTCGTCCGACTCCCACGTCACCCCGCTCGACCCCTGGCACGGGGTCGCCGCCGCCGTCCACCACCACCGGCCGAGCCAGCGTCTCGGCCTGCCGGTCGCCCTCGAGGTGTTCACCCTCGGCGGCCGCATCCTTGCCCGCCAGGAGCGGATCAGCGGCACCATCGAGGCCGGCCAGCGGGCCGACCTGGTCGCCTTCGCCGGCGACGTGCTGGCCGCCGACCCGCACGACCTCGAGGAGGGCGAGGCGATCTTCACCATGGTCGCCGGTCGCCTGGTCCACGGGCCGGAGGAGCTGCAGCTCGGCGCCGCCCGCAGCTTCGGCGGCTGGACCTGACGACGGCCCAGCCGGTAGGCGGTCCGGTCCAGCACCATCCACCGGGGCCGGGGAACCCCAAGGGGGGTACCCCGGTCGGACGGGGCCCGGTCGATCGCCTCGCCCTCGGTAGACTCGTCTCCGACCTTTGGAGGCGAGCTGGCGTCCCACTGAAGGGAGCACGACCATGGCCAAGTTCCGCGTCACCTACGCGACCCTGACGGCCGACAACGAGGAGCTGCACGCCGCCTACGAGGAGGGCGTCCGCACCGCCCGCTCCTGGCTCGGCCAGACCTACCCGGTGGTGGTCGACGGGCAGCCCCGCAGCGACGGCCCCACCTTCGAGCTGCGCAGCCCCAACGACGCCGGCCTGAAGCTGGCCAGCTTCCACGCCGCCACCGAACGCGACGTCGACGACGCGGTCGCGGCCGCCAAGGCCGCCTTCCCCGCCTGGGCGGGCACCCCCTGGCAGGAGCGGGTGGCGCTGCTGCGGCGCGCCGCCGACCGCATCAGCGAACGCTCCAACGAGCTGGCCGCCCTGATGAGCATGGAGGTCGGCAAGAACCGGCTGGAGGCGCTCGGCGACGTCGAGGAGGCCGCCGACCTGATCCGCTACTACTGCCAGCAGTTGGAGGACAACGACGGCTTCGCCCACAAGATGGGCCAGCTCTCGGAGAACGAGCACACCCGCTCGGTGCTGAAGCCGTACGGGGTGTGGGCGGTGATCAGCCCGTTCAACTTCCCGATGGCGCTGGCCGCCGGCCCCGCGGGCGGCGCCCTGGCCGCCGGCAACACGGTGGTGTTCAAGCCCTCCCCCCAGGGCTCGTTCACCGGCTACAAGCTGTACGAGTGCCTGCGGGACGCCGGGCTGCCCGCCGGCGCCTTCCACTACCTGCCCGGCGGCGACGAGGTCGGCGCGGCGGTGGTGCGCCACCCGGGCGTGGACGGCATCACCTTCACCGGCTCCTACCAGGTCGGCATGGAGATCTACAAGCGCTTCGCCAGCGCCTACCCCAAGCCGACGGTGATCGAGATGGGCGGCAAGAACCCGGCGATCGTCTCCGCCAACGCCGACCTCGACCTGGCCGCCGACGGCATCCTGCGGTCGGCGTTCGGCTTCTCCGGCCAGAAGTGCTCGGCCTGCTCGCGGGTGTACGTGGAGCGGCCGGTGCTGCGGGAGTTCACCGCCAAGCTGGCGGAGAAGGCTCGGCAGGTGGTCGTCGGCGACCCGGTCAAGCGGCCGGTGTACATGGGCCCGGTGATCGACCAGGAGGCGGTCGACCGCTTCAGGCAGGCGGTCGAGGAGGCGCGCAGGGACGGCGCCGTGGTGGCCGGGGGCGAGGTGCTGAAGGGCGGCGGCGACGGGCTGCCCGACGGCAACTACGTCGCCCCGACGGTGGTGGCCGACCTGCCCGCCGACCACCGGCTGTTCAAGCAGGAGCTGTTCGTGCCGCTGGTGGCGGTGGCCGGGGTCGACTCGGTCGACGAGGCTGTCAGGCTGGCCAACGACACCCAGTACGGGCTGACCGCCGGCTTCTACTCGGCCGACGACGCCGAGGTGCAGCGTTTCCTCGAGCGGATCGAGGCGGGCGTGGTGTACGTCAACCGGCGCGCGGGGGCGACCACCGGCGCCTGGCCGGGCGTGCAGCCGTTCGGCGGCTGGAAGGGGTCCGGCAGCTCCGGCAAGGCCGGCGGCGG
>DASYRU010000237.1:0-3093 GCA_036004165.1 Actinomycetota bacterium | reverse complement strand
GGCAGCACCTTGGTCTGGCCGACGATCGGCATGAAGTTGGTGTCGCCGCCCCAGCGCGGCACCAGGTGCAGGTGCAGGTGGTCGGCGATGCCGGCGCCGGCGACGTGGCCGAGGTTCATGCCGAGGTTGAAGCCGTGCGGGCCGGAGTCCTCCTCCAGCGCCCGGATCGCGGTCCCCACCAGCGCCATGATCTCGGCCAGCTCCTCGGGGGTCAGCGCGCCGTAGTCGCCCAGGTGCCGGTAGGGCGCCACCATCAGGTGCCCCGGGTTGTAGGGGTAGGCGTTGAGCAGCAGGAACGCCAGCCGCCCGCGGGCCAGCAGGTGGTTCTCCTGGTCGTGCTCCGGCCCCTGCGCCGGCAGGTCGCAGAGGAAGCAGCCGGCCGCGGCGTCCGCGGCGCCGCGGATGTAGGCCATCCGCCACGGCGACCACAGCCGCTGGTTGCTCATGCGCCGGGCAGGGTGGCCGCGGTCGCCTTGGACGCCACCTGCGCCTGCACGTGGGCGACCAGCTCCTGCAACGGCAGGCCGCGCCGTTCGGTCCCGTCGAGCAGCCGCACGCTGACCGCCTCGGCCGCCTCGTCGCGGTCGCCGAGCACCAGCGTGTAGGGGACCTTGGCGAGCTGGGCGTCGCGGACCTTGGCCTGCATGCGGCCGCCGGAGTCGTCGATCTCGGCGCGCACCCCGGCGGCCTTGAGCGCGCCGGCGACCAGCGCCGCGTAGCCGAGGTGGCGGTCGGCGATCGGCACCAGCCGCGCCTGCACCGGCGCCAGCCACGGCGGCAGCGCGCCGGCGTAGTGCTCCAGCAGGATGCCGAGGAAGCGCTCCACCGAACCGAACAGCGCCCGGTGGATCATGAACGGCCGGTGGCGGGCGTTGTCGGCGCCGGTGTACTCCAGCTCGAAGCGCTGCGGCAGCTGGAAGTCGACCTGCAGGGTGGAGAGCTGCCAGCGCCGGCCGATGGCGTCGCGGACGTGCACGTCGATCTTGGGCGCGTAGTAGCTCGCCTCGCCCTCGGCGACCACGTAGTCGAGCTTGGCCGCCTCGGCCGCCTGCCGCAGCGCGGTCTGCGCCTGGTCCCACTCCTCGCGGCTGCCGAGGTACTTGTCCGGGTCGGCCTCCGACCGGGTGCCCAGCTCCGCCTCGAACTCGGTCAGGCCGAAGGTGCGCAGCAGGCGCAGCACGAACTCGAGCAGGCTGGCCAGCTCGGCGGCGAGCTGCTCGCGGGTGCAGAAGATGTGGGCGTCGTCCTGGGTGATGCCACGGACCCGGGTGAGGCCGTGGATCACGCCCGACCGCTCGAAGCGGTAGACGGTGCCGAACTCGAACAGGCGCATGGGCAGCTCCCGGTAGGAGCGCCCGCGTGAGCGGTAGATCAGGATGTGGAAGGGGCAGTTCATCGGCTTGGGGTAGTAGCGCGCCCCCTCCATCTCCATCGGCGGGTACATGCTCTCGGCGTACCAGCCCAGGTGCCCGGAGATCTCGAACAGGGTCGAGCGGGCCAGGTGGGGGCTCCAGACGAAGTCGTAGCCGGCGGCCTCGTGCTCGGCCCTCGAGTAGTCCTCCATCAGCTTGCGGACCATCCCGCCCTTCGGGTGGAAGACCGGCAGGCCGCCGCCCACCTCGGTGGGGAAGTGGAACAGGTCCAGCTCCAGGCCGAGCCGGCGGTGGTCGCGGCGTTCGGCCTCCTCCAGCCGGTGCAGGTGCGCCGCCAGCGCCTCCTCCGACTCCCAGGCGGTGCCGTAGATCCGCTGCAGCTGCTGGCGGGACTCGTCGCCGCGCCAGTAGGCGCCGGCCGCCCGCATCAGCTTGAAGGCGGGGATGGCGGCGGTGGTGGGCACGTGGGGGCCGCGGCAGAGGTCGACGAAGCCGTCGTTGCGGTACACCGAGACCGCCGCCCCGGCTCCCTCGGCCTCGTCGGTGGCCTCGATGATCTCCCGCTTGTACGGCTGCCCGGCGAACAGCCGCAGACCCTCGTCGCGTGACAGCTCCTGGCGGCGGAACGGCTGGCCCTCGGCGACGATCTCGCGCATGCGGGCCTCGATCCGCTCCAGGTCCGCCGGGGTGAACGGCTCCGGCACGTCGAAGTCGTAGTAGAAGCCGTCCTCGATCGGCGGGCCGATGGCGTAGCTGGCCTCCGGGTACAGGTCGGTCACGGCCTGCGCCAGGACGTGCGCGGCCGAATGGCGCAGCACCGTCCGGCCCGGCTCGCTGGCGGCCGGCAGGGGCGCCAGGCTGGCGTCGCGGTCGAGGCCGCGGCCGAGGTCCCACGGCTCGCCGTCGACCAGGGCGGCCACCGCGCCGGCGGTGTCCAGCAGCTCGGCCGGGGTCGTGCCGGCAGGGACCTGCCGCACGGAGCCGTCGGGGAGCTTGACCTGGATGTCGGGCACGGTGGGCCTCCTGGCGCACGGCGGACTCGGCTGACCCGGCCGATGATAGTGGCTCTTCAGTCGGCGTTCGCTGGATTTGCCATGCGCTCGAGCAGCGCGCGGCCCCGCGGCGACAGCCGGTAGCCGACCTGGAGGCTCTCGGTCAGCCCCAGCTCCTTGAGCTTGCGGACGTCGGCCTTGAACGATGCCCGGTCACGGCCGAGCGCGACCGCCAGGTCGCGGGCGACCACCCCTGGGCGTTCGGCGATCAGGCGCAGCACCGGCATGGTCCACGGGCCGCGCCGGCTGGCCCGGTCGAGGCGGGCGAGCCGCCCGCGCAGCCGGGCCCACTCCTCCTCGGGCAGCCGGTCGGCGCGGCGCAGCTGCTCGCGCGGGTCGGGACCGGCGAAGCGGAACCGGACCCGGTATACCGGGCCGTCGCCGCGGCGGTCGAGCTGGCGGAGCAGCTCGGCGCGGCCAGGGAACCCCGCCAGGCGGGCCTCGTCGTCGCCGATGGCGGCGGCCTCGATCAGGTCGACGGCGTCGACCAGCAGGACGCCGGCCGGGGTCCGGTAGCGGCCTCCCGGCCTGGCCTGCGGGCGCCGCCAGCGCCGGAACGTGCAGGTGATGGTTCCGTCGGCGAGGCCAGCCCAGTGCCTGCGCTCGAACAGCACCGTGCGAGCCTACCGGACCCGGCTAGGAGGTCGGCGGCGGCTCGGTGGTGGTGG
>DASYRU010000236.1:0-6005 GCA_036004165.1 Actinomycetota bacterium | reverse complement strand
GAGGCCGCCGGCCTCGGCGGTGGCGGTGACCGTCCCGGTGGCGTCCAGGGTGTCGGTCTCGGCGCCGAACGCCACCTTCGCCAGGTAGCGCTTGGGCTCCATCGGCAGGAACGGCAGCAGCCGGGTGGCCCGGCCGAGCGCCAGCACCAGCACCCCGGTGGCAGCCGGGTCGAGGGTGCCGCCGTGCCCGACGCGGCGCTGGCCGGCCAGCCGGCGGACCCGGGCGACCACGTCGTGGGAGGTCATCCCGGCGGGCTTGTCGCAGACGAGCACGCCGTCCACAGCAGCCGGCGCCTCCCTACCTGGCCAGGGGGCTGGTCGCGTGGCCGGTCACCGCCTCGACCACGGCGGCCACGGTCGCCTCCGGGTCGAGCTCGGTGGTGAAGCCGGCCGCGAACTTGTGGCCGCCGCCGCCGAAGCGGGTGGCGATCCGGCCCACGTCGGTGGCGCCCTTGGAGCGCAGCGAGACCTTCCAGGTGCCGTCCGGCTGCTCCTTGAGGACCGCGGCGACGTCGCTGGCGCCGTCGGTACGGACCAGGTCGATCAGCCCTTCGGTCTCCTCCATGTCGACGCCGTGGGCGGCCAGGTCGGCGAGGCCGACCCGGGTCCAGACCAGCGACGCCTCCGGAACCTGGACGAGGTGGCCGAGCGCGTCGGCGACCAGCCGCAGGTAGTCGATGCGGTTGGTCTCGAACACGGCCTTGGCCACCTCGTACTGCTCCACCCCGGCCGCCAGGAGCTCCGCGGCCAGCCGGTGGGTGTCCGGGGTGGTGGCCTGGTACTGGAAGCGCCCGGTGTCGGTCACCAGCCCGGTGTACAGGCAGGTGGCGATGTCCCGGTCGAGGGGCAGGCCGAGGCGCCGCAGCAGCTCGCGGCAGAGGACGGCGCTGGCGGGCGAGGCCGGGTCGATCAGGTTGATGTCCCCGAAGCGGGTGTTGGAGGCGTGATGGTCGACTACCACCGTGCGGGCCGCGCTCTCGAAGGCGTCGACCAGGCTGCCGAGCCGGTCCAGCGAGCCCGCGTCGAAGCAGACGAACAGGTCGGCGGCGGCGGGGACCTGGTCGGGGGGTGTGAGCCGGTCGAGGCCCGGCAGGAAGCGGTAGTGGGGGGCGACCGTGAAGGGCTCCGAGAAGCTGACCACCGCCTTGCGGCCGGTGTTGGCCAGGGCGCGGTGCAGCGCCAGCGCCGAACCGAGGGCGTCGCCGTCCGGGTGGACGTGGCAGGAGATCACCGCCTGCTCGGCATCGGCGATCGCCGTCACGGTCGCCTGCCAGTCCTGCTCGGGGATGCTCATGGCTGCGACCCTTCCTGGTCCTGTCCTTCCTGGGTGGCACCGAGCTCGGCCAGCAGCCGGTCGATGCGCGCGCCCCGGCCAGGCGCGTCGTCGGGGACGAATTCTAGCGTCGGGGTGTGCCGCAGCCGCAGCTGGCTGGCCACGAAGGTCCTGGCCTGTCCCGTGGAGGCGGCCAGCCATGCCTGCGCGGCAGACTGTGCCTGCTGGTCGCCGAGCACGGTGAAGTACACGCTGGCGTGGTGCAGGTCGCGGGTGACCCGCACGTCGGTGACGGTGACCAGCGGGCCTGACTGGTCGGTCGTCCTGGTCTCGAGCCATTCGCCGACCAGCCGCCTGATCGTCTCCGCCAGGCGGCGGGCTCGGGGGTAGCTGGGCTTGGCCATGGCAGATCCGCTTCAGATGTCCTCTGGTCCGAACAGGGTGGTGTCGCTGGAGAGCAGCTCGACGCCCGGCGTCCGCTCCACCTCCCGCTCGGCGGTCACCAGCACCCGGCGGGCGTGGAAGCCCTGGCCGGCCACGGTCGCCACCGCCAGGGTGGCCCGCTGGCGCAGGTCCTGGTGGTCGACCTCCGCCACCGCGCAGTTCAGCTTGCGGAGGGCGGCGGCGACGCTCTTGACCACCGCGCGCTTGTCCTTCAGCGAGCTGGCCTCCGGGAGCCGGAGGTCGAGGCGGAGCAGTGCGACGAACATCGCCTCATCGCGGAATCTCGACCATCTCGTAGGCTTCGATCTGGTCGCCTTCCTTGATGTCCTGGTAATTCTCCAGCCCGATGCCGCACTCGTAGCCAGCCGCGACGGTGCGCGCGTCCTCCTTGAAGCGGCGCAGCGAGCCGATCCGCCCCTCGTAGACGACCACGCCGTCGCGGACCAGCCGGGCCCGCGCGCCGCGGCTGATGTCGCCCGAGGTGACGTAGGAGCCGGCCACCACCCCGACCCTCGGGACGCGGAACAGCTGCCTGACCTCCGCCACGCCGAGCTGACGCTCCTCGAATTCGGGGGCGAGCAGGCCCTTGAGGGCCTTCTCGATGTCCTCGACCACCTGGTAGATGACCGAGTACAGGCGGATGTCGACGCCTTCGCGGTTGGCCAGCTCCTCGGCGGCCGTGGTCGGGCGGACCGAGAAGCCGATGATGATCGCTCCGGCCGTTGCGGCCAGGCTCACGTCGCCCTCGGTGATCGCCCCGGCGGCCTTGTGGAGGACGCGCAGGCGCACCTCTGGCACGTCGAGCTTGCCGAGGGCGTCGTCGATCGCCTCCACCGAGCCCATCACGTCGGCCTTGATGATCAACGGCAGCTCCTGGAGCTGGCCCTCCTTGATCCGGGCGAACAGGTCCTCCAGGCGTGGCGCCCGGCTGGAGGCGATCTCGGCCTGGCGCTGGCGCGCCTCACGGGTCTGGGCGATCGAGCGGGCGACCCGCTCCTCGGCCACCGCTCGGACCTCGTCACCCGCGATCGGCGGGGCGGAGAGGCCGATGACCTGGACCGGCTGGGCGGGGACGGCCGCGGTGACATCCTTGCCGTTCTCGTCGAACATGGCCCGGACCCGCCCGTGGGCGGTGCCGGCGACCACCGCGTCGCCGACGTGCAGCGTGCCGCGGCGGATGAGGATGGTGGCGACCGGGCCGCGGCCCTTGTCGAGGTGCGCCTCGATGATCGTCCCCTGGGCGCGACGGTTGGGGTTGGCCTTCAGGTTCAGCTCGACGTCGGCGACCAGCAGGACCGTCTCGACCAGCGTGTCGAGGTTCTGCTGGGTCTTGGCGGAGACGTCGACGAACTGGGTCTTGCCGCCGTACTCCTCTGCCACCAGGTCGTACTCGGTGAGCTGCTGGCGGACCCTCGCCGGGTTGGCCTCCGGCTTGTCGATCTTGTTGACCGCCACCACGATCGGCACCCCGGCCGCCTTGGCGTGGTTGATCGCCTCCACCGTCTGGGGCATGACGCCGTCGTCGGCGGCGACCACCAGCACGGCGATGTCGGTGACGGCGGCGCCCCTTGCCCGCATGGCGGTGAACGCCTCGTGGCCCGGCGTGTCGATGAAGGTCACCAGCCGCCCGTCCTGCCCGGCCCTGACCTGGTAGGCGCCGATGTGCTGGGTGATGCCGCCGGCCTCCCGCGCGACCACATCGGTGTGGCGGATGGCGTCGAGCAGCTTGGTCTTGCCGTGGTCCACGTGGCCCATGACCGTGACCACCGGCGGGCGCGGCCTCAGGTCCTCCTCGCGGTCGGGCTGGGTGTCCTCCCAGCCCTCGATCTCCTGGAGGACGTCGGCCTCGCTCGGGTCGACGATCTCGATCCTGGCGCCGATCTCCTCGGCGAGCAGGGCGACCGCCTCGTCGGACATCGACTGGGTGGCGGTCAGCATCTCGCCCATCTGCATCAGCAGGCGGATGAGGTCGCCGGCCGGCCGGCCGATGCGGTCGGCGAGGTCCTGCACGGTGACCCCGCGGGGTACCCGGATCATGCCCTCGACCGAGATGTCGGGCCTGCCCTCGATGGTGGGGGCGCCCATGGCCTCGAACTCCTCACGCCGCCGCCCGCCCCTGCGCTTCTTGGGCCGCGGGCCGCGTGAACCGCCGAAGTTGCGGCCGGGGACGCCGCGACCGCCGCCCGGTCCACCCGGACGGCCACCGAAGCCGGGACGGCCGCCGCCGCCGCCCGGTCCACCCGGACGGCCACCGAAGCCGGGACGGCCACCGCCGCCGCCCGGTCCACCCGGACGGCCACCGACTCCAGGGCGGCCGCCGCCGCCGGGTCCACCCGGACGTCCCTGGCCGGGCTGGCCGGATCGCATGCCTGGCTGGCCACCTGGGCGCTGGCCCATGCCTGGCCGGCCGGGCGCCCCCGGCTGGCCTGGACGCTGTCCCATGCCGGGACGGCCGGCGCCAGGCGGGCCCGGGCGGGCGCCGGGCGGCAACGGCCGAGCACCCGGCGGCAGCCGCCGAGCGCCAGGCGGCAACGGCCGACCCTGCTGCCCGGGCTGGCCCGGGCGGGCGCCGGGCGGCAACGGCCGAGCACCAGGCGGCAACGGCCGAGCACCAGGCGGCAACGGCCGAGCACCAGGCGGCAACGGCCGAGCACCAGGCGGCAGCCGCCGAGCACCAGGCGGCAACGGCCGTACCCCTGGGGGCAACGGCCGGCCCTGGCCGGGCTGCCCCGTGCGGGGCTGTCCCGGCTGTCCCGGCCGTGGCTGGGCGGGACGAGCCTCGCCCGCCTGGGGGGCGCGGCCCTGGCCGGGGTCGACCTCCTGCCTGGCCGCGCCCTGGCGTGCCTGTGGCGGCCGGGTGGCCGGCTGCGCCCGTGGAGGCGCGGCACCGTCGGCGGCCGGCGCCTTGGCGCCGGCGCCCGCCTTCCCGGTCCCGCCGGGCCGCCGCTGCCGGCCGCCACCGACCGACGAGCGGAGCTGCTCGGCGACATCGGGCGCTACCGTCGAGGAGTGGCTCTTTGCCTCCACGCCCATGGAGGACAGCTTGGCGAGCAGGTCCTTGGACGGGACCCCAAGCTCCTTGGCGATTTCATAGACCCGCGGGTTGCTCAACCAGATCTCACTTCCTCGTGCTCATTCGAGCGGCGCTGCTGCTCCTCCGCCGCATCGCTCCACAATGCGGCCCGCAACGCTTCAACCGCGTCGCTGACCGCCGCCGTATCGGTCACCTTCAGGGCCCGCTGGACGCCGTGCCGCCTGACCGCCGCCTCCAGGCAGCGCCGCTGCCCGCAGAGGTAGGCCCCCCGGCCAGGCGCCTTGCCGGTCGGGTCGAACGCGACCATACCGGACGGGGAGCGGACGATGCGATGGAGCGTGCGCTTGGCGGTGGTGCTCCGGCACACCACGCAGGTGCGCTGCGGAGCCACCTTACCCCCTGCAACGCCTGGCGACCGCTGACCCATTCCCACCTCCGCCTCAGCGCCTCTGGCCCTGGCCCGCCTGCTCGGCGACCTGGCTCTCGCTGGCGATGTCGATGCGCCAGCCGGTGAGCCTGGCGGCCAGGCGGGCGTTCTGGCCCTCCTTGCCGATGGCAAGGGACAGTTGATAGTCGGGCACGACCACGTGGGCGGTGCGCTCCGCCTCGTCGATGTGCACGCTCTTCACCTTGGCCGGCGAGAGGGCCTCGGCGACGAACTGGGCCGGGTCCTCCGACCACAGCACGATGTCGATCTTCTCGCCGCGCAGCTCGTTGACCACCATGCGCACCCGGGAACCGCGCGCGCCGACGCAGGCGCCCTTGGGGTCGACGCCGGGCTCGTGGCTGCGCACGGCGATCTTGGTCCGGTGGCCGGGCTCGCGAGCGACGTTGGTGATCTCGACGATGCCCTCGGCGATCTCGGGCACCTCGAGCTCGAACAGGCGCTTGATCAGGTTCGGGTGGGTACGCGAAACCACCACCCGCAGCCCGCGGGCCGAACGGACCACGTCGGTCACGTACACCTTGAGGCGGTCGTTGTGCTGGTAGTGCTCGCTCGGCACCTGCTCCGAGTGGGGCAGGTCGGCCTCGACCTTGCCGAGGTCGATCGAGATGTGGCGCGGGTCGCGCTGCTGGACGATGCCGGTCACGATGTCGCCCACGCGGCCCTCGTACTCGCCGAAGGTCACGTCGCGCTCCGCCTCCCGCAGCCGCTGCATGATCACCTGCTTGGCGGTGACCGCGGCGATCCTGCCGAAGTCGGAGGGGGTGTCCTCCCACTCGCGGATGACCCGCTCCTCGTCGTCCAGCTCC
>DASYRU010000235.1:0-4883 GCA_036004165.1 Actinomycetota bacterium | reverse complement strand
GGTCGCGCCCGGCCGGGCGAAGCGCTCGGTGTGGACCTGGTGGCAGATGCCGTTGCCGGCCCGCGAGTAGCGGGCGCCGTACCTGGCCGCGCAGCCCTGCAGGAACAGGTGGTCGTCGGCGTTGCGGTGGTCGAACCCGAGCATGTTGTGGTCGACGTACTGGACCGCCAGGTCGACCCGGACCCGGTCGAGCCCCAGCGCCTCGAACTCCATGAACGCCATCGTGCCGGTGGCGTCCTGCAGCAGCGTCTGGTCGATTCCGATGGCGATCTCCTCGCCGGGGGCCAGCCGGCCGGAGACCAGGTGCCGTTCGAGGATCTTGCCCGTCATGGTGCCCTGCATCGGGTCGCCTCCGCGATCGCACCGGCGTTCCAGCCCGATGCTACCGGTCAGCGGAGCCTGGCCACCGGCCGGCGGTCGGTGGCAAGACGCACCGGGTGGTCGCGGACCTTGGCGAGCAGGGCGAGGAACTCGGCGCGCGGCAGGTCGCGGGCGCCGAGGCTGGCCAGGTGCGGGGTGACCATCTGCACGTCGATCAGGCGCCCGCCGGCCTCGGCCAGCCGCGCGGCCAGGTCGACCAGGGCCACCTTGGAGGCGTCGGTGGCCAGGTGGAACATCGACTCGCCGGTGAACACGCCGCCGACCGCGATGCCGTACAACCCGCCGACCAGGGCGTCCCCGGCCCACACCTCCAGGCTGTGGGCGTGGCCGAGGTCGTGCAGGCGCCGGTAGGCGGCCAGCATCGGCGGCGTGATCCAGGTGCCCTCGCCGGGGACGCCGGTCGGGGCCGGGCGGTCGGCGCAGGCGGCGATCACCGCCGCGAACGCCCGGTCGACGGTCGTCTGCCAGCCGGAACGGCGCAGCCGCGCCCGCAGCGAGCGCGACACCACCACGCCGTCCAGCGGGATCACCCCGCGCGGGTCGGGCGAGAACCACGGCAGCGGCGCGCCCGGGTGGGGCCAGGGGAAGATCCCCCGCCGGTAGGCGTCCAGCAGGGTGGCCGGCTCCAGGTCGGCGCCGACCCCGACCAGGCCGTCCTCGGCGGCGGTTGCCGGGTCGGGGAAACGCCAGCGGGGCGGACCGGGGACAGGCACGCAAGCCTCTCGGACAGGACGCGGACGGGTCGGGCGTCATCCTGCGAGCGGACCGGACGGTTGGCAACCCCGCCGCCGAGCGACCGCTTCGGCGGGCTTGGCTGGCACGGGCGTTTGCGCGCGCGAGGGCCATTGACCAGGTTCGAGTGGCGTGCTCCTATGGGAGCTGGTTGAGGCGTCAACTGGTCATGGGGGTCCCGCACGAACGCTACTGCAGCGTGGCGGACCCTTGGTCCTGCACCTGACGAATGGACCACACAGCTGCTGCAGTAGCGTTCGTGCGGGACCCCCACGCGCTGGTCCGCCGCCGACTGCGCGGCAAGAGGAGGTCGCATGCTCCCGCCACCGTTCGACTACCTCGCCCCCCGAACCCTCGACGAGGCGCTCGACCACCTCGCCGAGCACGGGGACGAGGCCAAGGTCCTGGCCGGGGGCCAGAGCCTGATCCCGGTCCTCAAGCTCCGGTTCGGCGCGCCGCAGTGGCTGGTGGACATCAACCGCATCGGCGGCCTCGGGGAGATCGCCGAGGACGCCGACCATCTCCGCATCGGCGCCCTGGTCAGGCACAGGGACGCCGAACGCTCGCGGCTGCTGCGGGAGGGTTACCCGACCATGGCGGCGGCCGCCCCGCAGGTCTCCGACCCGCTGGTCCGCAACCTCGGCACCGTCTGCGGCTCGCTCGCCCACGCCGACCCGGCCGGCGACTGGGGCGCGGTGATGCTGGCGCTGGACGCCGAGCTGGTCGCCAGGTCGCGGGCCGGGTCGCGGGTGATCGCGGCCGGCGACTTCTTCGACGGGCCGTTCACCACCGCGCTGCGCCCCGACGAGCTGCTGGTCGAGGTCCGGGTGCCGCGCCGGCCCGGCGCCGGCGGCGCCTACCTCAAGCTGGAGCGGAAGGTCGGGGACTTCGCCACCGCCGCGGTCGCCGTGCGGGTCTCGATGACCGACGGCCGCATCGGCGACGCCGGCATCGGGCTCACCGCGGTCGGGCCGAGCAACCTCAAGGCGACCGAGGCAGAGGCGGCCCTTGCCGGCGCCGAGCCCTCCGACGAGGCGTTCCGGGAGGCCGCCGAGCTGGCCGCCAGGGCCGCCTCGCCGAGCGCCGACACCCGCGGCTCGGCCGACTACAAGCGCAACGTGGTCCGCGTGTTCACCGAACGGGGCCTGCGCCAGTCCGTCGCCATGGCCGCCGCGGCGGGGGGTCCGGGGGGCTGAAGCAGCGAAGCGGTAGCCCCCCGGTCGAACTGGAGGTCTAGATGCAGATCACCGTCAAGGTCAACGGCACCGCCCACAGCGCCGACGTGGAGCCGCGCCTGCTGCTGGTCCACCTGCTGCGCGAGCGGCTGCGCCTCACCGGCACCCACATCGGCTGCGACACCACCTCCTGTGGCGCCTGCACCGTCCTGCTCGACGGGGTGCCGATCAAGTCCTGCACCTACCTGGCCGTCCAGGCCGACGGGCACGACGTCCAGACCGTCGAGGGGCTGCTGGAGAACGGCCAGCCGTCCCCCATCCAGGCCGCCTTCAAGGAGGAGCACGGCCTGCAGTGCGGCTTCTGCACCCCGGGGATGATGCTGGCCGCCAAGGCGCTGCTGGCCGAGAACCCCGACCCGTCCGAGGAGGAGGTCCGCTGGGCGCTCAGCGGCAACCTCTGCCGCTGCACCGGCTACGTCAACATCGTGCGGGCGGTCCGCGCCGCCGCGGCCGCCACCCGGGACGCCGAGCGGGCACCGGTGGGACAGGAGGTGTCGGCGTGAGCGAGACGACCACCCCGCAGATCCGCGGGCTCGGCCACTCGGTGCGGCGCAAGGAGGACGACCGTTTCCTCCGCGGCCGCGGCAACTACGTCGACGACATCAGCCTGCCCGGCATGCTGCACATGGCGCTGCTGCGCAGCCCGATCGCCCACGCCCGCATCACCGCCCTGGACACCGCCGCGGCCGCCGCCCACCCCGGGGTGGTGGCGGTGATCACCGGCCGCGACCTGGACGCCCACGGCCTCGCCTGGATGCCCACCCTGTCGGCCGACACCCAGGCCGTGCTCGCCCTCGACAAGGTGGTGTTCCAGGGCCAGGAGGTCGCCGCGGTGGTCGCGGAGGACCCCTACGTGGCCCGCGACGCGCTGGAGCTGATCGAGGTCGACTACGACCCGCTGCCGCCGGTGGTCGACCCGCACAAGGCGCTGGAGCCCGACGCGCCGCTGATCCGCGAGGACAAGGAGGGCCAGACCTCCAACCACATCTTCCACTGGGAGAAGGGCGACAGGCAGGCCACCGACCGCGCCTTCGCCGGCGCCGACAAGGTGGTGCGGGTGGCGACGTTCTATCCCCGCTCCCACCCGGCGCCGCTGGAGACCTGCGGTTGCGTGTCCGACCTCGACCCCGCCACCGGCAAGGCCACCATCTACATGACCTCGCAGGCGCCGCACGCGCACCGGACCCTGTTCGCGCTGGTCGCCGGCCTGCCGGAGCAGAACATCCGGATCGTCTCGCCCGACCTGGGCGGCGGCTTCGGCAACAAGGTGCCGATCTACCCCGGCTACGTCGTGGCCACGGTCGCCTCGCTGCTGCTGGGGCGGCCGGTGAAGTGGATCGAGGACCGCAGCGAGAACCTCATCTCCACCGGGTTCGCCCGCGACTACCACATGACCGGCGAGATGGCGCTGTCGGCCGACGGCAAGATCCTGGGGCTGCGCTCCAAGGTGATCGCCGACCACGGCGCCTTCAACGCCGCCGCGCAGCCGTCGAAGTTCCCCGCCGGCCTGTTCCACATCTTCACCGGCTCCTACGACGTGCCGGCCGCGTTCTGCGAGGTCGACGGCGCCTACACCAACAAGGCGCCCGGCGGCATCGCCTACCGCTGCTCGTTCCGGGTGACCGAGGCGTCCTTCCTGATCGAGCGGATGATGCAGAACGCCGCCACCGAGCTCGGCATCGACCCGGCCGAGCTGCGCCGGCGCAACTTCATCCAGCCGGAGCAGTTCCCCTACCGCTCGGCGGTCGGCTGGGAGTACGACTCCGGCGACTACCCGCGCGCCCTCGACCTGGCGCTGGACCAGCTCGGCTACCAGGAGCTCCGCCGCGAGCAGAAGGAGCGGTTCCAGCGGGGGGAGCTGATGGGCATCGGCATCGCCAGCTTCACCGAGGTCGTCGGGGCCGGGCACGGCACCGAGTACGACATCGCCGGGCTGCGGATGTTCGACTCCGCCGAACTTCGGATCCACCCGACCGGCAAGGCGATCCTCAAGATCGGCGTGAAGACCCAGGGCCAGGGCCACGAGACGACCTTCGCCCAGATCGTCGCCGCCGAGCTCGGCATCCAGCCCGAGGACGTCAGCGTCATGCACGGCGACACCGACAACACCCCATACGGGCTCGGCACCTACGCCTCCCGCTCCACCCCGGTCGGCGGGGCGGCCACCGCCATGGTGGCGCGCAAGCTCCGCGAGAAGGCCACCAGGATCGCCGCGCACCTGCTGGAGGTGGCCGAGGAGGACGTCGAGTACGCCGAAGGGAGGTTCTCGGTCAGGGGCGCGCCCGACCAGGCCAAGACCATCCAGGACGTCGCCTTCGCCGCCTACACCAACCTGCCCGTGGGCATGGAGGCCGGGCTGGAGGGCGTCACCTACTACGACCCGCCCAACATGACCTTCCCGTTCGGCACCTACTGCGTGGTGGTCGACATCGACAAGGGCACCGGCGCGTGGAAGGTCCGCAAGATGGTCGCGGTCGACGACTGCGGGGTGCGGATCAACCCGATGATCGTCGAGGGCCAGATCCACGGCGGGCT
>DASYRU010000234.1:0-4240 GCA_036004165.1 Actinomycetota bacterium | reverse complement strand
GTCGGGGGGTGGCTGCGGGTCAGGCCGACGGCCAGCCCGGCGATCACCAGGGCCGCGCCGCCAAGCTCGGTGGCCGTCGGGGTGCCGAGGCCGAGCAGGACCGTGGTCACGATTGCGCCGACCGGCACCACGCCGGCGAACAGGCCCGCGCGGTCGGCGCCGAGCCGGGGGAGGGCGTCGTACCAGAGGACGAAGGCGCCGGCGCTGACCACCGTGCCCAGGTAGACCAGCGCGGCCGCCTCGGCCGCGGTCGGCATGCGCAGGATGCCGCTGCCGTCCGCGACCACGCCGACGACCAGCAGCAGGGGAACGGCGACCGCTTCCGTGTAGGCGGACACCCGGACCGGTCCCAGCTTGGGCAGCAGCGGAATGGCGAGCAGGGAGAAGCACGCCTCACACGCCAGGGCGCCGATGGAGTACAGCAGCCCGGTCAGGCTGCCGCTGCCAAGCCCGGTGGTGATGGTGGCGCCGACGACCACGACGAACGCGGCGAGCAGGACGCGTCCGGATGGGCGGGCCCGCGCCAGCAACGGCCCCGCCAGCGCAAGGATCACCGGCACCACGCTGACGATCGTGCCGACCAGGGTCGGGCTGGCGTGCCGAGTGGCCTGGATGACGCAGACGTTGAACAGCACCAGCCCGGTGGCCGCCAGGGCCAGCAGCAGCAGCGCCTCGCGCGGCGTGAGCCGGACCAGGCCAAGACCCTTCGCGCGGGCGACGGCGAACAGGATGAAGGCGGCCAGGGCGTAGCGCAGGGCCTGCCCCCCGTAGAGCGGGTAGAGGTTGATCACCGAGGAGATGGCGGCCAGCGTGCCGACCGCGAACATCGCGGCGGCGGCGCCGACCGACCCACGGACCAGGTTGCTCATGTAGAGCAGCGTAAGAGTAGATTGGTCCTGCACCAAGGTCCAATCCATGACTGAAATTGAGGACCATTTGTCGGAGCTGCATCTGCGGATCGACCGTGCGTCCGGCGACCTGGCGGACCAGGTCGCCGCCGAGCTACGGACGGCGATCCGGTCGGCCCGGCTGGCCGGGGGCATGCGGCTGCCTGCCAGCCGGAGCCTCGCTCGCGACCTTGGGATGAGCCGCGGCGTGGTCGTCGAGGCCTACGAGCAGCTGGTGGCCGAGGGCTTTCTGGTGTCCCGGCAGGGCTCGGGCACGCGGGTCGCCGACGTCCAAACGGCGGCGCCGGTCGGCGATGCCATGCCGGAGTCGAGGGCGTCGCCCACGATCGTCTACGACCTTCGGGTCGGCACGCCGGACCTGGCAGCCTTCCCGCGCCAGGCGTGGCTGGCCGCCATGCGTCAGGTCATGAAGGTGGCGCCGCACGACGCGTTGGGGTACGCCGATCCCGGCGGCGTCCCCGAGCTGCGCGCCGAACTGGCGGCCTACCTTCGCCGGGTCCGCGCGGCCGACGTCGGCGCCGGGCAGCTGGTCGTGGTGGGCGGCGTCGCCCAGGGCCTGAGCCTGGTCATCCGCGCGCTCGCGCGGGCAGGCCCCATCCCGCTGGCCGTGGAGGACCCGCACAGCGTGCGAACCTTCGCGCTGCTGGACGCCGCCGGCGCCGTCCGGGTTCCTGTCCCGGTCGACGATCAGGGGATCGACGTGGGTGCGCTGCGCCGCACCCCCGCCAGAGCCGTCATGGTGACCCCCGCCCACCAATATCCCACCGGGGTCGTGCTGTCGCCGCGGCGGCGGGCAGAGCTCATCGCCTGGGCCGCCGAGGTGGACGGGGTCGTGCTCGAGGACGACTACGACGCCGAGTTCCGCTACGACCGCGACCCGGTCGGCTGCCTGCAGGCGCTCTCCCCGCAGCGGGTCGTGCTGCTCGGATCGGTCAGCAAGTCACTGGCCCCCGGGCTGCGGCTGGGCTGGCTGGTCGCGCCACCGGCGCTGGCCGAGGCCGCGCGGCAGGGACGTGCCACCAGCGATCTCGGTTCGCCGGTGATCGACCAGTACACGCTGGCCCAGCTCATCGCCTCCGGCGCCTACGACCGTCATCTTCGGCACTTGCGGCGCCGCTACCGGGCCCGGCGCGATGCCCTGACCGAGGCGCTGTCCCGATGGCTGCCCGGCGCGGTCGTCCACGGCGTGTCGGCCGGGATCCAGCTCTATGTCGAGCTGCCTCCCGGCCATGACCAGAACGCCGTCGTCGAGGCCGCCGCTGAGCGTGGCGTTGCCGTCGAGGGGGTCGCGCCGCCGCGGGCCGCGGGCGGGCTGCCGGCCCTGGTGCTCGGCTTCGCCCGGTTGCCCGAGCATCAGATCGCCGAGGCCGTACGGCTCCTGGCCGACGCGGCGGCTATGCTCAAGCGTCCACGGTGTTGAGGTAGCAGGAGCTGCTCGAAGGGAGGCGGCCTTGTGGGTCCACCAGGTCCTGGTGCGCCTCCCCCTGGTGACCGCCGTCCAGCCGACCTCGCCGAGAACCGTGGCGTCATCACCACCACGCCGCTCAGCGGCACCATCGCCGTCGCCGTCGCCGCCGCCGAGTGGACAGCCTCCGGCAAGGCGCTGAGCTCGCCCACCGGCATACTCTGGAGCGTCGTCGCCGTGCTGGGCGTGGTCGCCATGCTGCTCGGACTCGGCCTGGAGCTGCGCCGACGCCGGCAGGCACAGCGCGAAGTGCCCGCGGTCCAACCGGCTGCCCGGTCGGGACCGCTGCCGACCGGGACCGTGACCTTCCTGTTCACCGACGTCGAGGGCTCCACCCGGCTGCTGCAGGAGCTGGGTGATCGCTATGCGGCGGTCCGGGACGAGCATGCGGCGATCGTCCGCCAAGCCATCGAGGTGGGCGGTGGCGTTGAGGTCAACACCGAGGGCGATTCCTTCTTCGCGGCGTTCAACAGCCCGGTGGGAGCGATCCGGGCCGCGGTGGCCGCCCAGCGGGGCCTGGCCACCCACGACTGGTCCCCCGCTCCCCCGGTGCGGGTCCGGATGGGCCTGCACACCGGGGAGGGGGTCCTCGGCGGGGACAACTATGTCGGCATCGACGTGAACCGGGCGGCCCGGATCGCCGCGGCCGGCCATGGCGGGCAGGTGATCGTCTCCGACGCCACCCGGGGACTGGTGGAGCATGCCCTTCCGGAAGGGGCGTCCTTCCGCGACCTCGGCGCGCACCGGCTGAAGGACATCGCCCTGCCCGAGCACCTGCACGACCTGGTGGTCGAGGGGCTCCTGGCCGACTTCCCGCCGCCCCGGACGCTGGACGCCAGGCCCAACAACCTCCCGGTGCAGCTCACCTCGTTCGTGGGCAGGGAGGAGGAGATCGCCGAGGTCAAGGGGCTGCTCGACCGGACCCGGCTGCTCACCCTCACCGGCGCGGGAGGCTCCGGGAAGTCCCGCCTGGCCCTTCAGGTCGCCGCGGAGCTCCTCCTCGAGTTCAAGGACGGCGCGTTCTTCGCGGACCTGTCGTCGGTGACCGATCCCGCGCTGGTTCCGTCGGTTGTGGCCAAGGCCCTTGGGGTCCCGGAGGTGGCGGGGCGCGCCATCCTGGAGGCCGTCCAGGAGCGCCTGCGTCACCAGGAGCTCCTGCTGGTGGTCGACAACTTCGAGCAGGTGGCGGAGGCGGGCCCGATGCTGGAGCAGCTCCTCACCGCGGCTCCCAAGCTGAAGGTGCTGGTCACCTCCCGCCTGGTGCTGTCGCTCCGAGGCGAGCAGGCGTACGTGGTGCCGCCGCTGGAGCTGCCCGATCCCGAACGACTCCCGGACGTCCGCACCCTCGGCCGGTTCGAAGCGGTCCGGCTGTTCACCGAGCGGGCCCTGGCGGTGCGGCCAGGGTTCCGGGTCACCGACGAGAACGCCCCGGCGGTGGCGGAGATCACCGCCCGGCTGGACGGCCTGCCCCTGGCCATCGAGCTGGCCGCCACCCGGACCAGGGTCCTGACGCCCGAGCAGATGCTGCCCCGGCTCCAGCAGCGCCTCACCCTCCTCACCACCGGGGCCCGGACCGTCCCGGACCGCCAGCGGACCCTCCGCAACGCGATCGCGTGGAGCTACGACCTGCTCGACGCCGCCGAGCGACGCCTGTTCGCCCGGCTGTCGGTGTTCAACGGGGGCTGGACGCTCGAGTCGGCCGAGGCGGTGTGTGACCCCGAGGGGCTCGGCCTTGACGCCCTCGAGGGGCTGACCTCGCTGGTGGACCAGTCGCTGGTGCGCACCGCCGAGCCCGCCGCGGGCCACCCCCGCTTCTCCATGCTGGAGACCATCCGGGACTTCGCGCAGGAGCAGCTCGCGGCCGGGG
>DASYRU010000233.1:0-8606 GCA_036004165.1 Actinomycetota bacterium | reverse complement strand
GGCGGCGATGAAGCCGCTCTCGACCCTGGTGCGGGCGCTGGACACGGTGGACGTGGCGACCGGCGGTGCGGCCAAGGCGGTGGTGCAGCGCTCGGACGTGACCGCGGTGCCGGCGGCCGCGGTGGTCGGCGAGGCGGTGGTGTCGCTGGTGCTGGCCGACGCCCTGCTGGAGAAGACCGGCGGCGATTCCCTGGCGGAGGTCCGCCGCAACCTGGACGCCTACCTGACGGGTCTGCACGACCGCTGATTCGGCGCGGGAATCGGCCGCCGTGGAGGTCCGGGAGCTTCGCACCGCAGGCCGCTCGGACGCGGCCCGAAGGCAGGCACGATTTTCGGTATCGAGTTGCTTGACCGGGTTACGACGATCTCGTAGCGTGCCGGCGGCCGTACCGTCTGAGCAGGGGGGATCTGTGGCAGGCAGGCTCGTTCACGCGGCGCTGGTCGCCGTCGTGGCGGTGGTGTTGTCGGCACCGGTCGCAATCGCGCAGCGCGCGGACAGCAACGGTACCGGCCACCACGTGCAGGCTGCCGCCCGGACCGTGCAGCAGCCGGACCCAAGGGACCCGTTCGACGACGGCGCCGCGGGCGGCGGGACCGGGAGCGGCGCGGGCGGGGGTGCCTCGGCCGCACCCGGCGGCGTGACCGGCGAGCACACCCTTCCGCTCACCGGCTCGAGGACGGTCTGGCTGGTGAGCGTCGCGGTTGCCCTGCTGTGCGCCGGCATGACGGCGCTGTGGGCCAGCAGGTACCGGCCGCGGCACGCGCGCTGACCTTCCCGCTGACCTCCTGGTTACGCCGCCACCGGCGACGCCGGCGCCGCTCCTGGACGCCGTGTCCGACCGGTAGCTGCTAGGCTCCCCCTGCGGCGAACCCAGGAGGCTCCAGCTCGTGCGCCAGATTCCGCCCACCATCGTGGTCATCGGCTTCATGGGAGCCGGCAAGACGTCGGTCGGCCGGCTGCTCGCTCGGGCGCTCGGCCGCGAGTTCGTCGACACCGACCAGATGATCGAGCGGGCCACCCGGGTGACCATCGGCGAGCTGTTCCGGCTGGAGGGCGAGCTCGGCTTCCGGCGGCGGGAGATCGCCGCCATCGACCGGGCGATCGCCGTGCCGGGCCGGGTGATCGCGGTCGGCGGCGGGGCGGTGCTGTCGGCCGGCAACCGCACCGCCCTCAAGCAGGCGGGCCTGCTGGTCTACCTGCGGGCGACCCCGGAGACGCTGGCGTTGCGGCTGACCGGCGTCACCGACCGGCCGCTGCTGAACACCACCGACCGGGTCGGCCGCATCCGCGACCTGCTGGTCGCCCGCGGACCCATCTACGAGACCGCCGGTGACGTGGCGATCGACACCGACCGGCTCACCCTCGACCAGGTGGCCGCCGAGGTGCTGGAGTGGTACCGGCGGCGGGTCAGCGCGATGGCCGGCCGTTGAGGCCCAGCCGCGGTTCGGCAAGCGAGATCGAGACGGCGGCCAGGGTGGTGGTGCCCACCGCCGGCGGCGGCTACCCCGTCTGGATCGGCGGCGGGTTGCTGGACCGCATCGACCAGCTGTTGCCCCCGCTCGCCGGTGCCGAGGCGGCCGCGGTCGTTCATCCGCCACCGGTCGCCGCCGCCGCGGCGACGGTGGGGCGGGCGCTGGCGCGCCTCGGGCTCGCGGTCCACACGATCAACGTCCCGGCCGGCGAGGCGGCCAAGCGGCTGGAGGTGGTGGCCGGCCTGTACGAGCGGCTGGCCGCCGTTCCCACCCACCGGGCCGACCCGGTGGTGGCGGTCGGCGGCGGCTCGACCACCGACGTGGCCGGCTTCGCGGCCGCCACCTGGCTGCGCGGCGTGCCGCTGGTGAACGTCCCCACCACCCTGCTCGGCATGGTCGACGCCGCCGTCGGCGGCAAGACCGGCGTCGACCTGCCGGCGGGCAAGAACCTGGCGGGCGCCTTCCACCAGCCGGTCGCGGTGGTCGCCGATCTCGGCACCCTGGCGACCCTGCCCGCCGAGGAGATCCGTTCCGGCCTGGCCGAGGTCGCCAAGGCGGGCCTGGTCGGCGACCCCGACCTGGCCGCCGCCGTGGCCGGCGCCGCCGGGCGCGCCATCGCCGGCGACCCCGAGGCGCTGGGCCCGCTGGTGGAGGCGGCCGTCCGCGTCAAGGCGACGATGGTCGGCGCCGACGAGCGGGAGGCGATACCGGCGGGCACCTCCACGGTGGGCCGGCTGGCGCTGAACTACGGGCACACGCTCGGCCACGCGCTGGAGCGGCTGGCGGGCTACCGGGACCTGCGGCACGGCGAGGCGGTCGCCATCGGCATGGTGTTCGCGGCACGGGTCGCCGAGGCGACCGGGCTGGCGGCGCCTGGGCTCGCCGCCGGCCACGTCGAGCTGCTGCGCGCGATCGGCCTGCCGGTGACGCTGCGCCACCTGGACCCCGAGGCGGTGCTTGCGGCGATGGCGACCGACAAGAAGCACCACCACGGCCTGCGCCTGGTGCTGCTGCGCGAGGTCGGCGAGCCGGCGGTGGTCCAGGCCCCCGACCGGGCCGTGCTGACCGACGCCATCGGTTCGCTGGGGGAGGAGCCGCCGTGACCAGAGCCTTCCCGGCCGGCGGCAGCGGGCCGCTGGTGCTGGTGCTGCACGGACCGAACCTGGGCGCGCTCGGCCGCCGCGACCCCGCCCAGTACGGCGCCCTCGACCTGGACCAGGTCATGGCGCGGGTCGGCAAGCTGGCCGGGGAGCTGGGCCTGGCCGTGGAAGGGCTCCAGTCCGACCACGAGGGCGAGCTGGTGGCGGCGCTGCTGGCCGCCCGCGGGCGCGGCGTGGCCGCCGTGGTGCTCAACCCGGGCGCGCTCGCCCACACCTCCTACGCGGTGCGCGACGCGGTCCAGGCGGCAGGCGTCCCGGTGGTCGAGGTGCACCTGTCCAACGTCCACGCGCGTGAACGCTGGCGACGCCACCTGGCGATCGCCCCGGCCGCGGCCGGCGTGGTCGCCGGCTTCGGGCCCGCCAGCTACGAGCTCGGCCTGCGGGCCGCCGCCGACCTGCTGGCACGCCGCGGCTGAGAACCCTGGCCCCGGCGACCCGCGAAGCTTGGCAAGATGGGACGGTCACGCTACGTGGGGGAGGAACGCGCGTGCCGGTCGCTCACGTCTACGCCGAGGCAAGGCGCCAGGCCCTGCGCGCCCTGCTGGCCCACGCCGACCTTTCCGCCCTGCTGGTCACCAAGCGGGTCAACGTCCGCTACCTGACCGGCTTCTCCGGCAGCTACGGGGCGTTGCTGCTGCTGCACGACCGCACGCTGTTCTTCACCGACCGCCGCTACGAGCAGCAGGCGGCCGCCGAGGTCCCCGGGACGGAGCTGGTCATGGCCCCAGGCGACCAGGTCGGCGCCGTCGCCAGCGTGCTGCGCGCCGCCGGCGACGGGCTCGGCTTCGAGCCGGCGGGGCTCAGCTGGGACGACGGCCAGCGGCTGCGGATCACCGTGCCGGGCTCTGCGGTGGTCCCGGCGCCGCCGCTGGTCGAAGAGCTCCGCGAGGTCAAGGACGAGGGCGAGGTGGCCGCCATGCGGGAGGCGGCCCGGCTCGGCTGCGAGGCGCTCGACGAGCTCCTCGGGGACCTGCGGCCCGGCGTCACCGAGCGGGAGGTCGCCGTCGCCCTCGAGCTGGCCATGCGCCGGCTCGGCGGGGACGGCCTCGCGTTCGACACCATCGTCGCCTTCGGCGAGCAGGCCGCCGAGCCCCACCACCACCCGGGCGACCGTCCGCTCGCCCGAGGCGACCTGGTGAAGCTGGACTTCGGCGCCCGCGTGGACGGCTACTGCTCGGACATGACCCGCACGGTGGTGTTCGGCCGCGCCTCCCAGCGCCAGCGCGAGGTCTACGAGCTGGTCCGGCTGGCGCAGGCGGCCGGCCTTGCGTGCCTGCGCGCCGGGGTGCCTGCCGGCGAGGTCGACCGGGCCTGCAGGGAGACGATCGCCGAGGCCGGCCTCGGCGACGCCTTCGCCCACCCCACCGGGCACGGGGTCGGGCTGGAGATCCACGAGGCCCCGCGGCTGCGGCCCGGCGTCGGCGAGCCGATCGCCTCGGGGATGGCCGTGACGGTCGAGCCGGGCGTCTACCTGCCCGGCTTCGGCGGGGTGCGCATCGAGGACCTCGTCGTGGCCCGACCCGACGGCCACGACCTGCTCACCACCGCCCCCAAGGAGCTGCTGGAACTTTGACCACCATCGATCCCGACCGCCAGAGCGGGCTGGCAGGTCAGGCGGCCGCGCTCGCCGAGCTGGCCGAGCGGCACTTCGAGCTGGCGATGACCGCGGCCCCGTTCGACGCCACCGTCGTCGGCGTCGACGGCTATGACGCCGAGGTCCCCGACCTGTCCGGGGAGGCCGCGGCGCGGCAGCGCGACGCGCTCGCCGAGCTCCAACGGCGCCTCGACGCGATCGACCCGGAGGCGCTCGGCGGCCAGGACCGGACCACCCACGCGATGCTGCGGCGGGCCTTCGAGGACCGCCGCGCCGAGCTGGCCGCCGGCTGGCCGGAGTTCACCGTGTCCGCCACCGGCGCCAGCATCCAGACGGCGGTGATCGCGGTGGTCCCGAAGGTGACCCTGGGGACCGCGCGGCAGGCGGCCGACTACCTGGAGCGCTGCCGCCGGCTCGAAGGCTGCCTGCTGCAGGCGGTCGAGCGCCTGCGTCGCGGGATCGCCGACGGCCAGACCCCGCCGGAGCGGGGCGTGCGCGCGGCCATCGCGCAGCTGGACGCCTACCTCGCCGGCCCGCTCGACGGCGACCCGCTGCTGGCGCCGAGCCCGCCGAGCGGGCTGGACGCCGGCGACTGGCGCCGCCGCCTCGGCGAGATCGTGAGCGCCTCGGTGCGGCCCGCCATGGGCCGCTACCTGACCTGCCTCCGGGAGGAGGTGCTGCCGCGCGCCCGTCCCGACGACCACAGCGGGCTGGTCCACCTGCCGGGCGGCGAGGCCGTCTACCGGGAGGTGGTCCGTGCGCACACCACCACCGAGCTGGACCCGGAGGAGCTGCACCGGCTCGGGCTGGAGCTGCTCGAGGGGCTGGCCGACGAGTACCGGGCGCTGGGCTCACGGGTGCTCGGCACCGACGACCTCGGCGAGATCTTCGCCCGCCTGCGCGGCGACCGGTCGCTGCGGTTCGACCAGGCCGCCGAGATCCTGGGGAGCGCCGAGGACGCGCTCGACCGTGCCGACGCCGCGGTGCCCGGCTGGTTCGGCCGGCTCCCGGCGGCGCCTTGCCGGATCGGCGAGATGAGCCCGTTCGAGGCCGCCGACGCCGTCCTCGGCTACTACCAGCCTCCCTCCGCCGACGGGCGCCGGCCGGGGATGCACTGGCTCAACACCTCGGAGCCTCGCAGCAGGGCCCGCTACGAGTACGAGGCGCTGGCGTTCCACGAGAGCGTCCCCGGCCACCACCTGCAGTTCGCCCTGGCGCAGGAGCTCGAGGGCCTTCCGCGGTTCCGCCGCTTCGGCTACGTCACCGCCTTCTGCGAGGGCTGGGCGCTGTACGCCGAGCGCCTGGCCGACGAGATGGGCCTGTACTCGGGCGACCTGGCGCGGTTCGGCATGCTCTCGTTCGACTCCTGGCGCGCCTGCCGGCTGGTGGTCGACACCGGTATCCACCAGTTCGGCTGGAGCCGCTCCAGGGCGATCGAGCAGATGCTGGCCAACAGCGCGCTCACCCGGAGCAACGTGGAGAACGAGGTCGACCGCTACGTGGCCACGCCAGGGCAGGCGCTCGCCTACATGGTCGGCCGCCTGGAGCTGGACCGCCTGCGCGGGCGGGCGCTGGCGCGCCTCGGCGGCCGCTTCGACGTCCGCGCCTTCCACGACGCGGTGCTCGGCTCGGGCGGCGTGCCGCTGTCGGTGCTCGGCGAGGAGGTCGACCGTTGGGCCGCCACGGAGGCGTCCGGGGACGGCGCGGAGGGGTCCGGAGAACCCCGAGGGGTGGCCCCGGACGGAGGGGGAGCCGGTGGTAGGGTAGGGCCATGCCGACCACCAACGACCTGAAGAACGGCATGACGCTCAACCTCGACGGCAACCTCATGAACGTCGTGGGGTTCCAGCACGTCAAGCCCGGCAAGGGCGGCGCCTTCGTGCGCACCAAGCTGAAGAACGTGCGCACCGGCCGGGTCCTCGACCGCACCTTCCGGGCCGACGAGCCGGTCGAGGTGGCGATCCTCGAGAAGCGGGAGATGCAGTACCTGTACCGCGACGACACCGGCTTCCACTTCATGGACACGCAGACCTACGAGCAGTCGGTGGTCGACGACGACGCGGTCGGGGCGGCCGCGAGCTGGCTCACCGACGGCGCCACTCCCTACGTGACCTTCTACGAGGGCGCCGCGATCGGCGTGGAGCTGCCGGCCGCGGTCGAGGTGGCGATCACCGAGACCGAGCCGGGCGTCAAGGGAGACCGGGTCTCCGGCGCGACCAAGCCGGCCACCGTGGAGACCGGCGCGGTCGTGCAGGTCCCGCTGTTCGTGGAGACCGGCGACCGCATCAAGGTCGACACCCGCTCCGGCGCCTACCTGACCAGGGTGCAGTGAGGCGATGAGCGAACCGTCCGCGCCGCCGCGGACGCGCCCCGCCGCCCGCCGCCGTGCCCTCGACATCCTCTACGAGGCCGACCTGCTCGACCGGCCGATCGCCGAGGTGCTGGCCCGCCACCAGGGCGACCCGGAGGCGGGAGGGCTCGACGCCTACACCGTGGAGCTGGTCGGCGGGGTCGAGCGGCTGCTGCCCGAGCTGGACGGCCACATCCGAGCCGCCGCGGAGCACTGGACGATCGAACGCATGCCGCTGGTCGACCGCAACCTGCTGCGCCTGGCGACCTTCGAGCTGGTCGCCAGGGCGGAGGTGCCCACCCCGGTGGTGCTCGACCAGGCCATCGAGCTGGCCAAGCTGCTTTCCACCGCCGACTCCGGCCGCTTCGTCAACGGCGTGCTCGGCCACGTCGCCCGCCAGGTCCGCGGCGACCCTGCCGCCCGGCCAGACGCCTGAGGGGCCCACCGAAGGTTTGCCGGCGCGGGCGTCCGAGCAGAGTATTCGCGTCATGGCCACCCGCACGCCCCGCCACCTCGCCGACCGCGCGAGGCGGTTCGGCCTGTCGCGGCTGCAGCTGGTCTTCCTGGCCGCCGCGGTCACGCTGGCGCTGGTGACAGCGATGATCGGCGTGCTCGCCCGCGACCAGCAGCGCCCCCAGCCGCCGGCCGCGGCGCCGACCACCACGGCGCGGGCAGGCGGTACCGCCCCGACCACCGCGGCGCCCGGCCAGCCGATCCGGGCCACGCCAGGCAACCTGCTGGCCAACGCCGACTTCGAGCGCGACCTCGGCGGCTGGGCGCCGCTCGGCGGCGCCAGCCTCCAGCGGGTCCGTGGGGCGCTCTCCGGCGGCTGGGCGGTCGCCGTCGACCCGGCCGCCCCCGCCGGCGCGCAGGCGCCGGGGCTGGTGGTGCCCAAGGCGGCTACCACCAAGGCCGGCGACACCTACGAGGCCAGCGTCTGGGTGCGGGCGGCGGCGCCGGGCGCCGGGGTGGTCCTCGCCCTGCGCGAGCATGCGGGCGGCAGGGTGGTCGGCTCGGACGTCGCCGGCTACTGGCTGGCGGACGCCGGCTGGCGGCAGCTGGCCGTCGAGCATCAGGCCAGGCTGCCCGGGTCGACCCTGGTGCTGGAGATCACCGGCGCCGAGCTGCCAGGCGACGGCCGGCTGCTGGTGGACGCGGTCGCCATGGTCGTGGAGTGACCGGCCGATCGGCGCATCGACGCCGGAACGGACGGTCACCTCCGCACAATTGCGGATGAGCGCTCCACAACCGGTTTGCGTATGGTCGGAGCGGTGCACCCTTGCTGGTGGGTGCGCGGTTTGCCGTGTGCCCAGCAGGGTGACCAGACACGGGCGGGAGGAGCTCGATGCGACGGTGGCGGACCGTGGCGGTCGCGGTCGGTCTCGTCGCGCTCGCCCTGCCCGCGGCCGCTCGGCCCGCCGGCGGCCAGACCTACCTCGGCCTCCACGACGTGAGCTGCGCGGGCGCGACCACCGAGGGCACCGGGCTGCCCGCACGGACCCGGCTGGAGGTCGCCCTGGTCGACCCCGCGTCCACGCGCACGCTCTCGAGCGGCCGCCCGACCACCGACGCGGCCGGCACCTTCGAGTGGCACAGCAGGGTCTCCCTCAGCGGCATGCACAAGGTCCGTGCGGTCGTCAACCGCCCCGGGCAGGACACCCCGCTGGCCTGGGTGGAGCAGTCGCTGCCGAGCGCCTGCCCGCTGGCCTACACCGGCCCGCCCCGCACCCTCCCGCTGGTCGGTGTGGGGCTCAGCTCCTTCACCCTCGGCATCCTGGTGCTGCTGGCGCTCGCCTACCAGGGCAGGCACGTGGCCGTCCCCGGCCGCCACCTGGCCGCCCCCTACGGCGGCCGCCGCGCCAGGCCGCGCTGACCGGCGGCGCCGCTAGCCCGGCAGGTTGAGCGCGACCACCCCGGCGGCCACCAGCACCGAGGCCGCCACCCGCAGGCGCCCGAAGCGCTCGTGCAGCACCACCGCGCCGATGACGGCGGCCACCACCACGCTGGTCTCCCGCAGCGCCGCCACCGC
>DASYRU010000232.1:0-4630 GCA_036004165.1 Actinomycetota bacterium | reverse complement strand
GCGGTCCAGCTTGTTGATGAAGAACGCCCGCGGCAGGCCGAGCTCCTCGGCCATGGTCCAGACGACCTCGGTCTGGGTCTCCACCCCCTCCACGGCGCTGACCACGAACAGCACCGCGTCGGCGGCAGGCAGGGCCGCCCGGACATCGCCGACGAAGTCGGCGTAGCCGGGCGCGTCCAGCAGGTTGACCTTGAAGCCGTCGTGCTCGACCGGGGCCAGCGCCAGCGACACCGAGATCTGCTTGCGGGTCTCCTCCGGCTCGAAGTCGGTCACGGTGGTCCCGTCCTCGACCCGGCCGACCCGGTTGGTCGCGCCGGTGGCGTGCAGCACAGCCTCGACCAGGGAGGTCTTGCCGGCGCCCCCGTGACCCACGATCAGGACGTTGCGGACGTGGTCGGTGGGGTAGCTCTTCACGGTGCCACGGCCTCCCTTGCCTCGCCGGTCGTCGCCGGAGCGGCGATGCTACCACCGCAGTTTGCCGTAACCCGTCCCGTTGAGCTGGGTCTATCAGGAGTGCTAGCCTCCCCGTTGTCCCGCATGGGCGCCCACCCCAGAGGGCGTCCCCGTCCGACAGGTTGCTTGTGCTCTCGTCCAAAGCTCGCGACACCTTCCGTCACGTCACCGAGCCGGCCGGCTACGCGCTCGCCAGGGCCGGCGTCACCGCCAACAGCCTGACCGCGGTCGGCCTGGCCGGCAGCCTCGGCGCCGGCGTGCTGATCGCCAGCGGCCATCCGCAGATCGGCGGGGCGGTCAGCCTGCTCTCCGGACTGCCCGACATGCTCGACGGCGCCGTCGCCAAGGCCTCCGGGCACGCCTCGCGGCGGGGCGCCTTCCTGGACTCGGTGGTCGACCGGCTCTCCGACGCGGCCGTGCTGGCCGGGATCGTCTGGCTGGCGGCCGCCCGCGGCCAGGGCACCATGGCCGTGCTCGCCACCCTGGTGCTCGGTCTGTCCCTGATCGTCTCCTACGTGAAGGCGCGGGCCGAGTCGCTCGGGTTCGCCTGCAACGTCGGCATCGCCGAACGCCCGGAGCGGGTGATCGTGCTCGGCATCGCCCTGCTGCTCGGCCACCCGGAGGCCGGACTGTGGGTGCTGGTGGCGGGCACCGTGATCACCGTGGTCCAGCGCATCCTCACCGTCTGGCAGCAGTCGGACGTCGGGCCGGACATCGGCCGCTGACCGCCACCAGGTGATCCCAGAGCCCCAGCGGAACGGCCGCCGCTGGCTGCTGGCCTGGCAGTTGTGCCGCCGGCTGCCCTCGCCGGTCGCCTTCGCGCTCGGGCGGGCCGGCGGGCGGGTCTTCTACGAGCTGGACGCCGGCCGGCGCCGGGCCCTGCGGACCAACCTGCGCCAGGTGCTCGGTCCGGCGGTCGGGCCGGCCCAGCTGGAGGCGACGGTCCGCCGCGGGTTCGCCACCTACGGGCGCTACTGGATCGAGGCGTTCCGGCTGGAGGATCTCGGGGCCGAGCAGATCCGCCGGCGGCTGCAGCTGGTCGGCGGCGAGCACCTGGACGCGGCGGTCGCGGCCGGACGCGGGGCGATCTTCGCCACCCCCCACGTCGGCAACTGGGATGCCGGCGGGGCCTGGCTGGCCGCCAGCGGCTACCCGGTCACCGCGGTGGTCGAGCGGCTGGAGCCGGCCGAGCTGTACGAGCGCTTCGCCGCCTTCCGCCGCGGCCTCGGCATGGAGCTGCTGCCGCTGGACAATGGCTCGGAGACGCTGCGCGGGGTGCTGCGCGCCCTGCGCGCCGGCCGCCTGGCCTGCCTGGTCTGCGACCGTGACCTGACCGGCGGCGGGCTGCCGGTGCGGCTGTTCGGAGCGCCGACCGTGATGCCCGGCGGCCCCGCCTCGCTGGCGCTGCGGACCGGGGCGGCGCTGCTGCCATGCGCGGTCTACCAGCGGCGGCCGGGCCACTGGCTGGGGGTGGTGCGGCCGCCGCTCGAGCCGGCCGCCACCGGCGACCCGAGAGACGACGCCCTGCGCCTCACCCAGCGCCTGGCCGACGAGTTCGAGGCCCTGATCGCCCGCGCTCCCGACCAGTGGCACGTCCTCAGCCGCTTCTGGCGCGACCCGGGCCGATCCAGGAACGCGGCATGAGGATCGGCCTGGTCTGCCCCTACGAGTGGACGGTCCCCGGCGGGGTCGGCAACCATGTGCGCGCCCTCGCCGGCGAGCTGCGCCGGATCGGCCACGACGTCGAGGTGCTGGCCCCGGCGGAGCGGGCTGTCGACGAGGCCGGCTTCGTCGGTCTCGGCGGCTCGCTGGCGGTCCCCTACAACGGCTCGGTGGCCCGCATCGCGTTCGGCCCGCGCGCCCTCGCCAGGGTCAGGCGGGCGCTGGCGGGCGGCGGCTACCAGCTGCTGCACGTGCACGAGCCGCTGTCCCCCAGCGTCGGGCTGCTGGCGGTCGCTCAGGCCCGCCTGCCGGTGGTCGGCACCTTCCACGCCAACCTGGACCGCTCGCTCGCGCTGCGGGCGGCCAGCCCGCTGCTGCGGCGCGCCTACGACGGCCTGGCCGGCCGGATCGCGGTCAGCGCGTCGGCCCGCGACACCTGGCAGCGGTACTTCGGCGGCTCGATGGTGGTGGTGCCCAACGGGGTCGCGCCCGAGTTCTTCGCCTGCCCCCAGCCGCTGCCCGGCTTCCGTGGCGACCACCCGACGCTGCTGTTCGTCGGCCGCCTCGAGCCCCGCAAGGGCCTCGCCTACCTGGTGCGGGCCTTCCTGCGGCTGAAGCCGGCGTTCCCGCGGCTGCGGCTGGTGGTGGTCGGCAGGGACGACCGGCGCCAGCGGGACAAGGCGACCGCGATGGTGCCACCGAGGCTGCGGACCGACCTGGTGTTCGTCGGCGCGGTGCCCCAGGCCGACCTGCCCTCCTACTACGCCTCGGCGGACGTGTTCTGCGCCCCCTCGCTCGGCGGGGAGTCGTTCGGGATCGTCCTGGCCGAGGCGATGGCGGTCGGGCTGCCGGTGGTCTGCTCCGACATCGGCGGCTACCGCGACGTGGTCCGCGACGGCCAGGAGGGGTTGCTGGTGCCGCCGCGCGACCCGGAGGCGCTGGCCGCCGCCCTCGGGGCCCTGCTCGACAACCCGGCCCGCCGCGCCGCGATGGGCCTGGCGGCGGCGGCGGCGGCGCGCCGCTACGCCTGGCCGGTGGTGGCCGGCGAGGTCGCCGAGGTCTACCAGGCCGCCCTTGCCAGGTAGCCCGGGCGCGAACCGCCTTCGTCGGCGAAGCCCGGTACACTGCCCCGGTTGGCGAGCGGCAAGGAGGCGGCGTGGACCTGGCGGCGGCCCTGTGGGGCGGGATCATCGGGGCGATCATGGCGGCGACGGTGTACGTGGGCTTCCTGGGTCTGCAGCTCACCCGCTTCGACCTGCTCCGGTTCGAGGGCGGCATGCTGCAGCGCGAGCGGACCAGCATGGTCTACATCTACGGCGCGGTGGTCCAGATCGTCCTCGGCGCCCTCCTCGCCCTCGGCTACCGGCTGGTCTTCCAGCAGCTCGACAGCGCCACCTTCGTCGGCTGGGGGGCGCTGCTCGGGCTCGCCCAGGGGGTGCTCGCCCTGCTGCTGCTGCCGCTGTTCGGCGCCGTCAACCGCAACGTACGGGCCGGCGACGAGCAGCCACCCGGACTGGGCGGCCGCGCCTACGGCGGCCTCACCCCGCTCGCGCTGCTGACCGCATCGGTCGTGTTCGGGACCTGGGTCGGCATCGTCCTCCTTCCTTGAGCAAGGTCGCCGTGCTGCAGGAGCAGATCGCCGCCAACCGGCGCGCCTACCAGGTCTGCGTGGCCCTGGTGGTGGCCGGGCTCGCCCTGCTCGGCCTGCTGGTGGCGCTGCCGCTCGGCCGCTGGGTGGTCGGGCTGCTCGCCGGGGTGGCCGTGGCGGCGCCGCTGGTCGGGTTCGCCCCGGGGGCGGGGGAGCGCGCGGCGCTGCGCGCGACCGCCGCCGAGCCGGCCGACCCCGCCCGCTGGGCCCGCTACCACAACCTGGTGGAGGGGCTCTGCCTGGCGGCCGGCCTGCCGATGCCCCGCCTGTACGTGGTCGACAGCGACGCCGCCAACGCCTTCTCGGTCGGCCGCGACCCCGAGCGCGCCGCCCTGGTGGTCACCGGCGGGCTGCTCGCCGGGCTGAACCGGGTCGAGCTGGAGGGTGTGCTCGCCCACGAGCTCAACCACATCTGGAGCTGGGGCGCCCGCCTGGCCGCCCTCGGGGTGATCTTCGGGCGCCTGCCGTTGCTGCGGCGCCTGACCACGCCGCCCCGGCGGGAGTTCGACGCCGACGAAGGCAGCGCCCGCCTCACCCGCTATCCGCCAGGGCTGGTGAGCGCGCTGCGCAAGCTCGCCGCCGGCGAGCCTCCGGGACCGCCCAACCTGCGCCACCTGTGGATCGTGGCGTCCGACGACGACACCCGCCCGCCGCTCCCCGAGCGGATCGCTGCCCTCCAGGAGCTGTAGCATGCCGTCCCGCCGCCACCTCCGCGCGCTCGTCGTCTGCCTGCCAGAGGGCCGGTCAAGCATCGGCGCCGCACAGGAGCCACGCTGGACTGCCGGAGGCTGGAGACGTGCGCGCCGGGTGTGGTTGACCGGCGCTCTGGCGCTGGCGGTCGCGGCGGGCTGCTCCGGCAAGGAGCCG
>DASYRU010000231.1:0-2146 GCA_036004165.1 Actinomycetota bacterium | reverse complement strand
TCCATGACCACCGCCGAGCTGGCCGCCGCCCTTGCCGACGGCGCCAGGGTGGTGATCAGCGACAGCAACCGGCGGCGGGGCTGGGGCAGCTTCCGCACCGGACAGAACTGGACGCCGACGCTCGGCGCCGACCAGCCGCTGCCGGCCTCGACCCTGACCCTGTTCGGCGACCCCGCCGCCCAGACCGTGACCCGGCTGGAGGGGGCGCGCTCGGTGCGCGCCACCGGCTCCGGTTCGCTGCTGACCGAGGCCCCCTACGGCAAACCGGAGTTCGCCTTCGACGGCGACCGGCGCACCGCCTGGACGACCGGCGACTTCGGCGGCGCGGTCGGCCAGTCGATCACCCTGACTCTGGAGCGGCCCGCCGACCTCGGGGAGATCACCCTGCGGCCGGTGCTGTCGGACGTGGGCGTGCAGGTGGCGGCCGTGCGGGTGCGGGTCGACGGCGGCGCCGTCGAGGTGCCGGTGCCTGCCGAGCCGGAGGTGAAGGTGGCGCTCCCGCCCGGCGCCACCTCGAGCGTGACGGTCGAGATCACCCAGGTCAGGGGGGTCGGGCTGAACCCGGTCGGCTTCTGGGAGGTGGGCGTCCCCGGGCTGGAGGTCCGCCAGGTGGCACGCCTGCCGCAGACCCTGCGCCGGCTGGCCGCGGGCCTGTCACCGGCCGAACGCGCCCGGCTGAACAGCATCGCCCCGATCGACGTGGTGCTCACCAGGGCGGCCGGGGAGGCCGGCGACCGCTCCCACGACGAGGAGCGGGTCATGGACCGGGAGCTGTGGCTGCCGGCCGCGCGCGACTTCGCGGTGTCTGGGCTGGCCGCCGCCGGGCCGGGGCTGCCCGACCCGGTCGTCGAAAGGCTCGCCGGCGCCAGGACCGGCGTGGTGGCCAGCTCCTCCTCCCGCTTCTTCGACGCGATCGGGGTGCGCGCCTCCAAGGCCCTCGACGGCGACCCCGACAGCACCTGGGTCCCCGACGGCCGCGGCCCTGGCGAATGGATCGAGCTGCGGCTGCCCGGCCGGCGGCTCGACCACGTCGAGGTCCTGCAGACGGCTCCCAATGGCCTGGTCGGGGTGGATGCCATCACCGGCGCGGAGCTCTCGATCAACGGCGGCGAGCCACAGGCGGTCGAGCTCAAGCAGGGATCGACCCGGATCGACTTCCGCGCCCGCAAGGTCAGGCGGCTGCGGCTCACCATCACCAGGGTCGCCGGGCTCGGCGGGCAGGTGCGGATCAGCGAGCTGCGGGCCGGTGCGGCGCGCATCCCGAGCGCCCCAGACTCCCGGCGCCTGCGCGGCTGCGTCGAGCTGGCCACCGTCGACGGGGAGCCGCTCCAGGCACGGCTCGACGGCACCGTCGGGCAGCTGGCGGCCGGTACCCCCCTGCCGCTGCACGGCTGCGGCGGTCCTTTGCGGCTGGAGGAGGGCGACCACCGGGTCCGCTCCAGCCAGGGCTGGCTGCTGGACCTGCTCGGGTTCTCGTCGCCGGCGCCGGAGCTCCGGCCGGCCCCCCTTCCAGCGCCGGCGAGCCTGCGCGTAAGCGGCAGGTCGCCGGCGGCGATGACGATCCACGCCGGCGCCGCCAGCACCCCGTACTACCTGGTCGTCGGCCAGGGGTACGACCGTCGCTGGCGGGCCAGCATGGACGGCCGGCCGCTCGGGCCGCCGCTGCTGCTGGACGGCTACTCGGTCGGCTGGCGGGTCACCGACCTGGGACCGCACCGCTTCGAGGTCACCTTCGGGCCGCAACGGGCCGCCACCTGGTCGCTCGCCGCCTCCGCCGCCGGGCTGGCGCTGGTCGCGCTGCTGCTGGCCGGCGTCCGCGCTCCCCGCCGCCTGCTGGCCGCCGGCAGGCGCGCCCGTGGCGCGGTGCGGCCGGCCGCCGGTCCGCTCGCGGGCATCGCGCAGCGGCTGGGCAACCTCGGGCTGCCGCGCCTCGACCGCAGGAGGCGGCCGTGAGACGGCCCGTGCTCGAGTGGGCCCTGGTGGTCGGGGCGCTGTGGCTGTTCGGCGGCACCACCGGCCTGGTGCTGGCGGCGGCCTTCGTGGTCTACGACCTGCTCAGGTCGCCGGCGCCGAGGGACCTGCTGGTGCTCGCCATCCTGCTGCTGGCGATGGTGCCGCTGAGCGTGCTGGCCAACGGCCTGCCGCC
>DASYRU010000230.1:0-9471 GCA_036004165.1 Actinomycetota bacterium | reverse complement strand
ACCAACGCCGACGTGCGCACCCGCCGCGAGCACGGCGTGGCCTACATCCCAGAGGACCGCCAGGCCCGCGGCATGGTGCTGCAGATGCTGGTGACCGAGAACAGCATCCTCGGCCAGCAGGAGCGCCAGCCGTTCTCCCGGCGCGGGCTGCTCGACTTCAAGGCGATCCGGTCGTGGGCGGTCGACCTGATCCGCAACTTCCGCGTCAAGGCGCCCAGCGTCGCCGCGCCCGCCTACGCGCTGTCCGGCGGCAACCAGCAGAAGCTGGTCCTCGGCCGCGAGTTCGCCAGCAACCCGAAGCTGCTGATCGCCGCCCACCCGACCCGCGGCCTCGACATCGGCGCCACCGAGTTCGTCTGGCAGGAGCTGGTGACGGCCCGCGACGCCGGCGTTGCCGTGCTGCTGATCTCGTCCAACCTGGAGGAGATCCTGGCCCTGGCCGACCGGGTCGGGGTCATCCACGACGGCCGCATCGTCGCCCAGTTCGCCGGCTCCGAGGCAACCATGAGCGAGCTTGGGCTGTACATGACCGGCGCCCGCTCGGGCGAGGAGCCGGCCGCATGAAGGTCGAGGAGCGGCCACCCGCGCCGCCGCCGGAGGCCGAGCCGGAGGCCACCGCGCGGATCCCATGGAGACAGCGGCTGCAGGCGTTCGCCCTCCAGCTCCTGGCCCCTGCCATCTCGCTGCTGAGCGCCGCGATCATCGGCGCCCTGGTCATCCTGGTGGTGCAGCAGAGCGGCTCGGACGTGGTCGCCGTGGCCAACTCGATGTGGGACTACGGGATCACCAACCCCAACTCGCTGGCGTTCATCCTCGGCCGGGCCACCCCGTTCATCTTCGCCGGCCTGGCGGTGGCGATCGCCTTCAAGGCCGGGCTGTTCAACATCGGCGTGGAGGGCCAGTACGCCATCGGCGCGCTGTGCGCCGCCTTCGTCGGCTACCAGCTCTCGGCCCCGACCGTCCTGCACCTGCCGCTGACGATCCTCGCCGGCATGGCCGGCGGCATGCTGTGGGCCCTGATCCCCGCGCTGCTCAAGGTCTACCGGGGCGCCCACGAGGTCATCTCGACCATCATGATGAACTACGTGGCCAACGGGATCCTGCTGTACCTGCTGTCAGGGGCGCTCAAGGACACCGCCCAGCGGGGCGCCATCGCCCAGCAGCAGACGCCCCAGGTCGAGCCGACCGCCCAGGTCGGCAGCATGGTCCCGTTCTTCAACTCGCTCGGCTTCGACTTCCGCAGCTCGGCCCCGCTGAGCTGGTTCTTCGTGGCGGCGATCGTCGCCGCGATCGTCTACGCCCTGACCGTGCGTCGCACCCGCTTCGGCTTCGAGCTGCGGGTGTTCGGCACCAACCCGCGGGCCGCCGAGCCGGCCGGGATCCGCAGCAACGCCATGGTGATGAAGGCGATGCTGCTGTCGGGTGCGATCGCCGGGCTGGTCGCGCTGCAGGACGTGCTCGCCATCGACGACCGCATGAAGCTCGACTACATCCGCGGCTACGGCTTCACCGGCATCGCGATCGCGCTGCTCGGCCGCAACTCCGGCCTCGGCATCGTGGCGGCCGCGCTGCTGTTCTCCTTCCTCGACCGGGCCAGCTCCGGCATCGGCCTCAACACCGACGTGCCCAAGGAGGTCACGATCATCCTCCAGGGCGTGATCATCCTCACCATCGTGGTGGCCTACGAGGTCGTGCGCCGGATGGCCGCCCGCCGACAGCTCAGGGAGCAGCACGAGCGTGCCTGACATCCTCATCCAGCTCTTCGGCATCGCCACGATCGCCTCGGCGCTCCGCGCGTTCGTGCCCCTCTACCTGGCGACCCTCGGCGGGGTGTTCAACGAGCGCTCCGGCATCGTCAACATCGGCATCGACGGCATGATGATCTTCGGCACCTGGTTCGGGGCCTGGGGGGCGCTGCAGTGGGGGCCGGTCGCGGGGCTGCTGACCGCGGTGCTGGCCGGCACCCTGGTCGCCCTCGTCCACGCGGTGGTCACGGTCACCTTCCGGGTCGACCACATCATCTCCGGCGTCGCCATCAACATCCTGGCCATCGGGATCCCCCGGTTCCTGTCGATCGTCGCCTACGGCCAGGGCACCCAGTCGCCCCAGGTCCCGCAGCTCCCCAAGATCGACCTGCCGGGGCTGGGCGAGGTCTCGCCGGTCGTGCCGCTGACGGTCCTGCTCGGGGTGGGCGCCTGGTTCGTGCTCAGCCGTACCGTGTTCGGGCTGCGGCTCCGCTCCTCCGGCGAGAACCCGAGGGCGGCCGAGACCTTGGGCGTGCGGGTGGTGGTGATGCGCTACGCCGGCGTGCTGATCTCCGGGGCGTTCGCCGGCCTGGCCGGCGGCTACCTCTCGATCGAGCTGGTCGGGCTGTACCGCGAGGGCATGAACCAGGGCCGCGGCTTCATCGCCCTCGCCGCCCTGATCCTCGGCAACTGGTCGCCGATCGGGGCGGTCTTCTCCTGCCTGCTGTTCGCCTGGACCGAGGCCCTGACGGTGTTCCTGCGGGTGGACTGGATCAACAACGCGTTCATCTCCAGCCTGCCCTACATCGTCACCCTGATCGTGCTGGCCGTGTTCTTCCGGCGGGTGCGGCCCCCCAAGGCGGTGGGCCAGGCCTACGAGGCCGGCTCACCGGTCTGACGACGCCGGCCAGGGGCCGGCCGGTCAGCGGTGTTGGCGCCGGCGGTTCCGGCGGTGCGACACTGCCGGCACCGTGGACGTCGAGCGCACCAAGGTCGTGGCGACACTGGGCCCCGCCTCCAGCAACCCGGAGGTGCTCGGGGCGATGGTCGACGCCGGCCTCGACGTGGTCCGCCTCAACTTCTCCCACGGCGAGCGCGCCGACCACCTGGCGCGCATCAAGCTCGTCCGCGAGGTCGCCGCCGCGCGCGGCCGCAACGTCGCCATCCTGGTCGACCTGCAGGGCCCGAAGATCCGCGTCGGGCTGGTCGCCGAGGACGGGGTGCGGCTGGAGCGCGGCCAGCAGATCGTCCTGCTGGCCGGGGCCGAGCGGGCCGACGGCACCGAGATCCCGGTGCTCTACGCCCACCTCGCCACCGACGTGCGCCCCGGCGACCCGATCCTGCTCGACGACGGCCGCATCGAGCTGCGGGTCAGGGCGGTGGACGGCAACCGGGTCCACTGCGAGGTGCAGCGGGGGGGCCTGATCCGCTCCCGCAAGGGCATCAACCTGCCCGGCGTGGCGGTCTCGGCGGCCTGCCTGACCGACAAGGACCGGAAGGACCTCGCCACCGCGGTGGAGGCCGGCGCCGACTACCTGGCGCTGTCGTTCGTGCGCCGGCCGGAGGACGTGGCCGACGCCAAGCAGGCCATCGCCGAGCACGGCGGCGACCTGCCGCTGGTGGCCAAGCTGGAGCGGCCGGAGGCGGTCGAGCACCTCGACGGGATCCTGAAGGTCGCCGACGCGGTGATGATCGCCCGCGGCGACCTCGGAGTGGAGCTGCCGGTCGAGAAGGTCCCGCCGCTGCAGAAGGAGATCATCGCCCGCGCCAACTCGCTCGGCGTCCCGGTGATCACCGCCACCCAGATGCTCGAGTCGATGGTGGCAAGCCCACGGCCGACCCGGGCCGAGGCCAGCGACGTGGCCAACGCGATCTTCGACGGCACCGACGCGGTGATGCTGTCGGAGGAGACCGCGATCGGCTCCTACCCGGTCGAGTCGGTGGCCACCATGCGTCGCATCGCCAGAGAGGCGGAGGCCACTCCGCAGCGTGCCGTCCCGCCGCCGCCGGCCGTCGGCAGCCTCGACGTCGCCGCCACCGTCTGCAAGGCGGCCGTGCAGGTCGCCGGCGACCTGCGGGCCCAGGCGATCGTCGCCTTCACCGAGTCGGGGGCCACGGCCCGTTTCGTCTCCCGCTTCCGGCCGACGGTGCCGATCCTCGGCCTGACCCCCCATGAGGCGGCCAGGCGGCGCATGGCGCTCTACTGGGGCGTGGAGGCGGCCAGCCCGCTCGACCGCGGCGTCGACCTCGGGCAGATCATCGCCCAGGGCGACCAGCGGATCTGCCAGGAGGGGCTGGCCACGACGGGCGACCTGGTGGTGGTGGTGGCCGGCACCCCAGGCGGCCGCGGCGCGACCAACCGGGTGATCGTCCACCGGGTGGGCGAGCCCGACCTGACACGCCCGTCCTGAACCCTTCATCGACTGCACACACAGTCGTCCGGTCTAGTCCCAAACGTCTACGGTGACAACTGGTCCGTTTTCAGCCACACTGCCGAGACCATCGGGGGCGACGAGGGGACGCGCTGGCGACATGGAGGACCCGGCGATGCGGCAGGCCGAGGTGGGCGAGGCCTACGAGGCGTCGACGAGCGCGCTCAAGGCCGCCAAGGGACAGCGGCTCAGCCTCCGGCGGGCGATCGCCGAGATCGAGGAGGCGCTCGCCGCCCGGGCCGACGCGCACGACCCCGGGCCGTGGCTGGACCGGCTGGGCGGCGCGCTCGAGCACATGCGCGACGTCTTCGCGGTGCACGTCGAGGTCACCGAGGCGCCCGGCGGCCTCTACCAGGAGATCCTCGACAACACCCCCCGCCTGGCCAACCGCGTCGCCCGCTTCCGGCGCGAGCATGCCGACCTCACCGAGGCCATCCGGCGCGGCGTCGCCGAGGCCAGGGAGATCAGCGGCCGCCGCCACGGGGAGATCGAGACGCTCCGCGACCACAGCGTGCGGCTCCTCGGCGACCTGGTCCGCCACCGCAAGCGCGGCCTCGACCTCACCTACGAGGCCTACCACGTCGACATCGGCGGCGAGTCCTAGCCGAGCAGGTCGTCCCAGCCGGCCCCGTGGAACAGGTCGGCGAGCTGCGCGGTCAGGGCGTCGAGGGAGAAGTGGCGCACGGCGACCTCGCGGTTGTGCTCCAGCAACTCCGCGTCCGGCCGGTCGAGGAAGCCCCGCAGCGGCCCCGGGTCGTGCACGGGGAACCAGCGGAAACCGAACGCGGCCAGCTCGGCGGCGACCGGGTAGTCGCCGACGGCCAGCGGCCGGCGGTGCATCGAGGCCTCGATCAGCGGCGCCCCGAAGCCCTCCCAGGTGGACGGGAGCACCACCGCGTCGGCGGCCGCGTAGGCGTCGTCCATGTCCAACCCGTCTGGGATGCCCCGGTGGACCGGGCAGGCGGCGCCGGCGAGGATCCGGGCCAGCTGCGGGCCGTAGCCCTCCTCGACCGGGCCGGTCAGCCAGTACTCGGCGCCGACCGCCTCGGCCATGGCCAGGCCGGCCGGGACGTTCTTGCGGGCGATCGCGCGGGTCGGCTGCAGCAGCAGCCGCCGCTCCGGCGCCACCCCGAGCCGCCGGCGGGTCAGCTCGTGGCGGCCCGGCGGTGGCACGGCGAAGCCGCCGTAGACGGTGGTGGCCACGATGCCGCGGGCGGCCAGCTGCTTGCGGCTCAGCTCGTTGATGGTTGCATGCACCCAGGCCGGGTCGTCGGGCGGCCAGCCGGTCAGGTGCGCGAATCGCCGCCGCTGCCACGGCAGGTCGTGGTGGTGGAGGATGGCGCGCCTGCCGGCGAGGCAGGCGGCGATGGCGGCTCCGGCACCCGGGTTGAGCGGCAGCGAGCAGAGGTTTTCGACCACCACCAGGTCGGCCCAGGCAAGCTGCCGCGCGAGCTCGTCGCGGGTGGGCGGCGTGGGCGCGTCGATCGCCAGGCCCGGCAGCAGCCGGTCGCACACACCAGATCCGGCCAGCGTGCGCACCTCAAGCCCGAGGCGCTCGAAGCCGGTCGCCCAGTGCCCTGCCACCACCGAGACGCCGTCGGGGACGCCGAGCCGGAACGAGACGATCGCGACCCGACTCAAGCCCAGCTCAGGGAGTCACCTGGGTGCCGATCTCGCCGGCGAGGGCCTTCTCGGACAGCTCCGGGGTGGTGATGACGGCCCGCCCGCCGCCCCGCTCGAGGAACCGGAGCGCCGCGTTGACCTTGGGGAGCATGCTGCCGGGCGCGAACTGGCCGGCGTCGGCGTGTCCCGCCAGCTCGGCCGCGCGCACCTCGTGCAGGTGGCGCTGGGTGGGCCGGCCGAAGTCGAGGGCGACGTGCTCCACGCCGGTGAGGATCAGCAGCACCTCGGCTCCGAGGTTGGCTGCCAGCAACGCCGAGGCGAGGTCCTTGTCGATCACCGCCTCGACCCCGACCAGCGAGCCGTCGGCCTGGCGCACGACGGGGACGCCGCCGCCGCCGGCCGCGATCACGATCGCGCCGCCCTCGAGCAGGGCCCGGATGGCCCGCTCCTCGACGATCTCCTTCGGCTCCGGGGAGGGCACCACCCGACGCCAGCCGCGGCCGGCGTCCTCCTTCATCACCCAGCCGTCGGCGGCCATCCGCCGGCGCGCCTCGGCCTCCTCGTAGAAGTTGCCGATCGGCTTGGACGGCTGCCCGAAGGCCGGGTCGTCGAAGTCGACCACCGTCCTGGTCACCACGGTGACCGTCTGGCGCCGCACCCCCGCCTGGCAGAACGCGTTGTCCAGGCACTGCTGCAGCATGAAGCCCATGCCGCCCTGGGTGTCGGCCACGCAGGTGTCCAGCGGCAGGCGCGGCAGCAGGTGGGCGGCCAGGTCGCTGCGGAGCAGCACGTTGCCGACCTGGGGGCCGTTTCCGTGCGTCACCACCATCGGGCGCTCGGTCAGGTGCACCAGGTGGTGGGCGGTGTCCATGGTCCGCTCGTACTGGGCCGGGATCGGGCTGCTGCTCCCCGGCGGGGAGATCGCGTTCCCGCCGAGGGCAACGACGACGGGCCGCTCGCGCACGTGGTCCTCCTGGGTCCTTGCGGCCGGCGCGCCACTGCGTCGGCCGGAACCGCAAGGCTACCGGACGCGGCTCGTCAGAGGGGGATGCCCCAGAGCGCGAACCAGCGGGTCAGGTCGGGCTCGATCGGCAGGTCGCCGCCGACGCCGCCGCGGACCTGCAGCTCGAGCTCGTTGTCGCGGCGCTCCCCCTCCCGCGGCGCGAAGGGGTAGAAGGTCCCCCGCTTGTAGAGGTAGACCAGGTGACAGCGGCGCCCGCCGGCGTCGAAGCCGAACACCGAGCAGAGCAGCTGCGGGCCGAAGCCGTGCTGCTCGAGGGTGGAGTTGACCAGGTGGACGCTGGTGACCAGGTCCTCCAGGTCGGGATCGCCGAGCACCACCCAGCGGTAGCCGAAGCGGTCGTCCTCGATCCGCACCGTGGAGCCGGCCTCCTTGACCGCCAGGTCGAGCAGCCCGCGCAGCTCGTCGGCGGCGACCGCGAAGCCCTCCCCCGATGCCGGCTTGAAGCAGACGGCGGCCTGGCCGGTCGGCTTGAGCCCGGCCGACACCTCCAGGGTGACGGCGGCGCCGGTGACCCCGAACAGGGCGTCCAGCTTCGGCTGCGCCGGTTTGCTGCGCCCCAGCAGCGCGTCGAGGAACTTCACGCGTGGCGCCCGAGCTGCGTCTCCAGCTTCGCGAGCTGGTCGAGGCGGCGCTCGAGGCTCGGGTGGGTGGCGAACAGCGACGAGAAGCTGAACCCCGGCGCCAGCGCGGGGGCGAAGAAGAACGCGTTCAGCGGCTCCGCCGCCCGCAGGTCGCGGGTGGGGATGCGGGCCATGTCGCCGGAGACCTTGACCAGCGCGGAGGCCAGCAGGGACGGCCGCCCGGTCAGGATCGCCCCCGCCCGGTCGGCCGACAGCTCCCGGTAGCGCGACAGCAGCCTGGTGAGCAGGAAGCTGAGGGCGTAGACGATCGCCGAGGCGAGCACCACCAGCAGGATCACCAAGCCGGTGTTGTCGCGGTTGTCATTGGAGCGGCCCCAGCCGCCACCGCCGAAGGCGCCGGCGTAGATCGACGAGCGGACCACGATGCCGGCCAGGACGCCGAGGAAGCTGGCGATGGTCATCACCGCGACGTCGCGGTGGGCGATGTGGGACAGCTCGTGGGACAGGACCGCCTCCAGCTCCGGCTCGCTGAGCCGGCGCATGATGCCGGTGGTGACGCAGAGCACCGCCGCCTTCTGGTTGCGGCCGGTGGCGAACGCGTTGGGCAGGTCGGACTCGGCGATCGCCACCCGCGGCTTGGGCATGTCGGCCAGCGCGCAGAGCCGGTCGATCATCTGGTGCAGCTCCGGCGCCTGCTGCGGGGAGACCTCCCGCCCGCGCATCGAGTACAGCGCGATGCGGTCGGAGAAGAAGTACTGGAAGAACAGGAAACCGCCGGCGATCAGCAGCACCAGCCACGCCGAGATCCCCAGCGCCACCAGCACGGCCACGAAGACCACGTAGAGGAGGCCGAGCAGGAACATCGTCAGCAGCATGCGGCTGGAGAGGCCGTGGTCGGCGGGGAAGCGCGTGCGGGCCATCAGAACATCACTCCATCACCCGGGGATGAGCCCCTCTTCGGAAAGCACCTCGCGGACCTCCTCGATGGTGGCGTCCGGGCCGGGCAGCACCAGGTCGGAAGGGCCGATGAAATCGCCGGGCAGCTCGCCACCGGCGGTGCGGACACTGGCGAGCAAGGCCTCCAGCGCGGTCTTGAAGGCCGCCTCGTCGCCCGCGTCGACCGCCTTGGCGAGCTGGTCGTCGAAGCGGTTCAGCTCCTCGAGGTGCCCGTCTGGAACCTCGAACTGGCCTTCGCCGCTGATGCGGACGATCATCGCCGCTCCTCCTCGGCCTTGGCGCCCTGCTCTGGGGCGCCGAGCTGCTTGGCGGTGGTCCCGCCGGTCAGCTCGCCCTTGAGGCGGGCCAGCTCGGCCTCGACCGCGGGCTCGGCGGCGCCCCGGTCGAGCTCGGCCTGGAGCCGGTCGCTTGACGCGGAGGCGTCGTCGAGGGCTCCGGAGGCCATCAGCTCGTCCAGGGCCCCGGAGCGCGCCTGCATCGAGGCCACCTTGTCCTCGGCGCGCTGCATGGCCGTCCCGACGTCGCCCATCTCCTCGCTGATCCCGGAGATGGCCTCGTTGACCTTGGTCTGCGCCTCGGCCGCGGTGTAGGAGGCCTTCATCGTCTCCTTGCGGGTGCGGAACGCCTCCACCTTGGTCTGCAGCCGCTGGGAGGCGTCGACCATCTTGGCCTCCTCGGCCTTGAGCTGGTCGTGCTGCACCTGCAGGTCGGCGAGCTGGGTGCCGATCGCGCTGCGGCGGGTCAGCGCCTCCCTGGCCAGGTCGTCGCGGCCCTGGGCGACCGCCTGCTTGGCCTGGTCGTCCAGCTTGGCCGCCGACCGCTGCAGCTGCTGGGCCTGCAGCTCGACCCGTTTGCGCGAGGTGGCCACGTCGGCGACGGCCCGGCGCATCTTCTGCAGCATCTCGAGGGTCCGCTCGTAGGAGTAGTCGAGGGTCTCGCGCGGGTCCTCGTACCGGTCGAGCGTCTTCGAGGCCTTGGCCTTGAAGATCGTCGAGAACCGCTTCATCAATCCCATCGCTCACGCTCCAGCGCCGCACGTCGGTGTGTCCCCTTGCAGCATACGACGACCCGCACCGCAGCGGCGCCGGCTACGGCGGCCGGAGCCGCCA
>DASYRU010000229.1:0-3969 GCA_036004165.1 Actinomycetota bacterium | reverse complement strand
TCCAGGAACGCCCCCGCCCGCTGGCCACCGATGTGGGCACCGTGCATCATCGCCCTGCCCCTTCCTGCCGGCTGCTCTCTGTGGTGGAAGGCAGCTTGGCAGGAAGGGCCTCCTTCATGAACGCGGGTATATCAGCCGGCTTCCAGCTGGGCGCGGGCCTGGTCGAGGAAGGCGGCGTCGTAGCGGTGGATGTCCTCGGAGAAGGCGAGCAGCTCGGCGTCCGCCTCCCAGGTCCAGCGCTCCAGCTCCCCCTGCAGCTGCTGCAGCTCGACGCAGACCGCCAGCGCCTCCGGCACCGACTCGTCGGGGATGATCACAAAGGCGCTGAAGGCCGGCTCGCCGGCCAGGTAGGCGCGGTCGACGGCCTCGGTCACCGGCGCGAGCCGCAGCAGCTGGTAGAAGCGGCCGATGGCGGCCTCCCAGCGGCGGGGCGGGCTGTCCGGCTCCAGCTCCTGCAGCGCCGCCTCGCGGCAGATCGCCCGGAAATGGTCGCGGCTGCGGATGTGCAGGGTGGTGTCGAACGGTCCCAGCTGCAGCTTCACCGTCGCACCTCGACGTCGTCGGCGTCGAGCTCGAACCAGACGGTCCTGCCCTTCGGCCCGCCGTCGACGCCCCAGCGGCTGGAGAGGGCCGCGAACAGCTCCAGCCCGCGCCCGGTGACCGACTCGAGGTGGTGGATGCGGCGCCGTGGCCCGCCCGGGGCGCCGTCGTCGTGGACCTCCACCCGCAGGCGCGCCTCGGTCAGGGTGTACTCGACGGTGAAGGTGCCGCCCGTCCTACCCGACCCGGAATGGAGCAGAGCGTTGGTGGCCGCCTCGCTGACCAGCAGCCTGATGACGTCGCGGGCGGCGCCGTAGCCGGCGCTGAGCGCACCGGCGACGAAGCTGCGGGCCGCCGCGACCTGGTCGGCGCGCCCGCGGAACTCTCGACGCCCCCGCTTCTCCACGGACCTCGCTTCCGACCGGACGACGACAGCCTAGCCTGAACCGCCGGGGTCGATCACCACGATCGTCTCGCCGGCGGTCACTGAACCGCCGGTCAGAGATCTTACCTCCATGATCGTGCCCGCAAACGGGGCAAGCACCGGCGTCTCCATCTTCATCGCCTCCACCACCGCCAGCAACGCGCCCTGCTCCACCCGCTGCCCGGTGGCCACCTCGACCCGGGTCAGCGTCCCCGCCAACGGCGACACCACCGCAGACGCCCCCGCGTCCGGCCGGCGGCCGAGCGAGGACGGGCGCTGCCGGTGCAGCCGCACCGGCCAGCGGCGTCCGTCGACGGTGACGGTGAAGTCGGGCTCGCTCGCCGGCGCCGCCGGCATGCCCGCCGATGCCGGCATGCCGCCGAGGTCGGCGGCCTCCTCCAGCCAGGTCGTCCAGTGGGCGCCGGCGCGGAAGTCCTGGTGGTCGAGGACCTGCAACAGCGCCGGCGCGGTCGAGGCGACCCCCTCGACCCGGAGGTCGGCGAGGGCGGCGCGCATCCGCGCCAGCGCCTGGTCGCGGTCGCGTCCCCAGGCGATCACCTTGCCGAGCAGGTCGTCGTAGAACTGGGAGACGGTGTCGCCGGCCTGGTAGCCGGCGTCCACCCGGATGCCCGGACCGCCCGGCCAGCGCAGCGCGGCGATCCTGCCCGGGGTGGGCAGGAAGCCGCGGGCGGGGTCCTCGGCGTTGACGCGGCACTCGATCGCGTGGCCGGCCACGCGGACCTCCTCCTGGGCGACCCCGAGCGGCCCGCCGGCGGCCACCCGCAGCTGGGCGGCGACCAGGTCGATCCCGGTGACCTGCTCGGTGATCGGGTGCTCGACCTGGATGCGGGTGTTCATCTCCAGGAACCAGGCGCCGCCGGAGGCGGGGTCCCAGAGGAACTCGACCGTGCCGGCGCCCACGTAGCCGCAGGCCTTGGCGACGTCGACCGCCCAGGCGTGGAGGCGCTGGCGGATCTCCGGCGGCAGCCCGGGCGACGGCGTCTCCTCGAGCAGCTTCTGGTGGCGGCGCTGCACCGAGCAGTCCCGCTCGCCGAGCTGGACGATGGCGCCGTGGGTGTCGGCCAGGACCTGGACCTCGACGTGGCGGGGCCGCGGGAAGTAGCGCTCCAGGTAACAGGCGCCGTCGCCGAAGGCGGCGGCCGCCTCCCTGGTGGCGGCGGCGAGCGCGTCCGCCGCCTGGTCGGGGCCGCCGACGATGCGGATGCCGCGGCCGCCGCCGCCGGCGGCCGCCTTGACGGCCACCGGCCAGCCGTGCGCCTGGCCGAAGGCGACCACCTCGGCGGCGTCGCCGACCGGTTCGGTGGTGCCTGGCACCGGCTCGACCCCGGCGGCCAGCACCGCACGCCTGGCGGCCAGCTTGTCGCCCATCTGGCGGATGGCGTCCGGCGGCGGCCCGACCCAGACCAGCCCGGCGTCCAGCACCGCGCCGGCGAAGGCGGCGTTCTCGCTGAGCAGGCCGTAGCCGGGGTGGACGGCCTCGGCGCCGGCCTCGGCGGCGGCGCGCAGCAGCTTGCCGGCGTCCAGGTAGGAGTCGGCGACCCTGGCGCCGCCGATGGCGACCGCCCGGTCGGCCTCGCGGACGTGCAGGGCGCCGGCGTCCGGCTCCGAGTAGACCGCCACCCCGACCAGCCCGAGCTGGCGGCAGGCGCGCAGCACCCGCACGGCGATCTCCCCCCGGTTGGCGACCAGCACGGTCCGGAACGGCCGGCTCATACCGGCGGGACTCCGTGTCGCCGGCGGGAGAACTCGCGGTCCTTGCCGGCGGCGGCGGCCAGGCGGCGGGCGACCTCGGCGCGGAGGTCCTCCGGGTCGACCACGGCGTCGACCACCAGGTCGGCGGCCAGCCGGGCCAGGTCGACGTCCTCGCGGTAGGCGCGCTGCAGCCGCTCGACCTCCGCGGCCCGCTCCTGCTCGGGGAGGGCGGCCAGCTTGCCGGCGTAGACGGCGTTGACGGCCGCCTCGGCGCCCATCACGGCGATCGAGGCGGTGGGCAGAGCCAGGGTGGCGTCCGGCTCGAAGCCGGGGCCGGCCATCGCGTACAGCCCCGCCCCGTAGGCCTTGCGGACCACCACGCAGATCTTGGGCACGGTCGCCTCGCTGACCGCCGTGATCAGCTTCGCCCCGTGGCGGATGATCCCCTGCCGCTCGACCTGTTTGCCGATCATGAAGCCGGGCACGTCGGCCAGGAACAGCAGCGGCAGGTTGAACGCGTCGCACAACCAGACGAAGCGGGCCACCTTGTCGGCCGAGTCGACGAACAGCACCCCGCCCTTGTGGAGCGGCTGGTTGGCGACCACGCCGAGCGCCCTGCCCTCGATGCGGGCGAGGCCGCACACCACCTCCGGCGCGAACTCGCGTTTGACCTCGAAGAAGCTCCCCTGGTCGCAGACGGCGGCGACCAGCGGGTAGACGTCGAACGGCTGCGACTCGTCGGTCGGGATCAGCGGCGCCACCGGGCCGCCGTAGCCGGGGCCGGTGGCCGGCTCGGCCGGCGGCTCCTCCCGCCAGCTCCCCGGGAAGTAGCCGAGCCAGGCGCGGGCGGCGGCGATCGCCTCGTCCTCGTCGGCGCAGAGCAGGTCGCCGCAGCCGGACACCCGGCAGTGCATGGCCGCGCCGCCCATCTCCTCCAGGGTGGTCTGCTCGCCGATGACCATCTCGGCCATCCGCGGCGAGCCGAGGTACATTGAGGCGTTGCCGTCGACCATGAAGACCACGTCGCAGAAGGCCGGGATGTAGGCGCCGCCGGCCGCCGACGGGCCGAACAGGCAGCAAATCTGAGGAACCCGGCCCGAGAGGCGGACCTGGTTGTAGAAGATCTTCCCGGCGCCGCGGCGGCCGGGGACCATCTCGACCTGGTCGGTGATCCGGGCGCCCGCGGAGTCGACCAGCCACACCATGGGGATCTCGTGGCGCAGCGCGTACTCCTCGATGCGGATGATCTTCTCCACCGTGCGGGCGCCCCACGAGCCGGCCTTGACGGTCGA
>DASYRU010000228.1:0-6674 GCA_036004165.1 Actinomycetota bacterium | reverse complement strand
GTCCTTGTTGTTGTAGGCGGTCACCCAGGAGGCGCGGTAGCCGCGCACGCCGGTCCAGAACAGCCCGTTGATGAGCGCGTTGCGCACGGTGAGGTTCTCGACCGCGACCCCGTCGGCGGTGACGCTGATCGCGTTGGGCCGCTGGAACTCGCCGTCGACCACCACCCGGTTGCGGTCGCGGCCACGGATCACCAGGGAGGGGATGGTGACCTTGACCTCCTCCCGGTAGACGCCAGGGCCGACCAGCACCAGGTCGCCCGGTCTGGCCGCGTCGACCGCGGCCTGGATGGTCCGGTGCTCCTCCGGGACCCGGCGGGTGACCCCGCTCGGCTGCCGCACCGGCTGGAGCGCCCGCCCGGCGGTGCCCACGCTCGGGTTGTAGTAGGCGTCGCCGACGACCACGGTGGCGGCCATGCCACGGCGGCCGTCCCTGGTGCCGTGGAAGCTGCAGAAGAACCGGTAGACGCCGGGCCGGTCGAGGGTGACGGTGGCCGCCTCGCCCCGGTCGATCGTCTCGGTGGTGCTCCAGCTCCCGTCGACCGCGACCGCGTTGTGGGGGGCCCGGCCGTCGTTGGGGAAGCGGACCTCGCCGCCCACCGGCACCCTGGTGACCTCGCGGGCGTAGAAGTTGTCGAACATCGGGATGTTGACCACTCCGGTGGCCTGCCGGCCGCCCCCGCACCCGGCCAGGGCCGCGGCGGCGAGCGCGAGCAGCAGGAACCAGGCGAAGCGGCGGGCCAAACGCGGCCTCCAGGGCGAGCGGCTGACGAGGTTCCCGTATCTTCGCCTACCGGCCGCAGCAAAGGCAGACGGCCTCGGGCGTATCGCCACGCTCGAGGCCGTCAGGGTCGGTCGGTCAGCCCCGCCGGTAGCGCGCCACCGCCAGGGGGACGAAGACGGCCAGGATGCCGGCCGCCCACAGCAGCGACCGGACCACGTAGAAGCCGGCGCCGTGGCCGAGCAGCGCCTCGGCGGCCGGACCCTGGGTGAGCGCGCGGACCGCGTCCACCATCACGGTGATCGGCTGGTGGGTGGCGACGGCCTGCAGCCACCCCGGCATCGACTCGACCGGGACGTAGGCGCTGGACACGAACGTCAGCGGGAACACCAGCAACGCCATTCCCTGGGCGGCCTGGGCGTTGCCGGCGAACAGCCCCAGGGTGATGAACAGCCACTCGAACGCGAACCCCAACACCACCAGCAGCCCGAAGGCGGCCAGCGCGTCGGTCAGGCTGCCGTGCAGGCGGAAGCCGACGGCGAACCCGATGACGGTGGTGATGGCCAGGCCCCACACCACCACGGCGGTGTCGGCCAGCGCCCGTCCGGCCAGCACGGCGCTCCGAGGGATGGGCAGGGACCGGAGCCGGTCCACGAAGCCCTGCTCCAGGTCCTCGGCCACCCCGGCGGCGGCGCCCATGCCGGAGAACAGGATGCCGGTGGTGATGAACCCTGGCACCAGGAAGTCGACGTAGCTCAGGCCGCCCGCCCCGATCGCCCCGCCGAACACGTAGCGGAAGATCAGCAGGAACAGAGCGCCCTGGATGGTGCCGAGGACCACCAGCTGGGGCGTGCGGAGGAACTTCAGCAGGCCTCGCTTGGCGATGCCGAGCGTGCTGGCCGCCAGCGTGGCCGAGGGTTGGATCGATGGTGCGGTGGTTGCCATGTCGGTCTCCTCTCAGGTCTCAGGCCGCCGGTTGGCCGGCGGTGTCGTCGGGTGTCTGCTCGAGGGGCTGGCCGGTCAGCGCCAGGAAGACCTCGTCGAGGGTCGGCGGGCGCAGGGCGATGTCGTCGACGGCGAGGTCGGCCGCATCCAGCGACCGCAGCGCGTCCCGCAGCCGGTCGGCGCCGGCCTCGACCGCGACGCTGACCCGGCGGGTGGCCTCCTCGACCCGAGCCTCGCCATGGTCAAGCGCGGCCAGGGCCGCCGCGACCCTGGCAAGGTCGGCCCGGTCCCGGGCGTGGACCTCGATCACGTTGCGGCCCGCCCGCTGCTTCAGCTCCGTGGGCGTCCCTGCCGCAACCACCCGGCCGTGGTCGATGATCACGATCCGGCCGGCCAGGTGGTCGGCCTCGTCCAGGTACTGGGTGGTGAGCAGGACGTCGGTGCCCCGTTCGACCAGGGCGCGGATGGCGTCCCACAGCTCGATGCGGCTGCGGGGGTCCAGACCGGTGGTCGGCTCGTCCAGCAGCAGCAGCCGAGGCGCGCCGACCAGGCTCGCCCCAAGGTCCAGCTTGCGCCGCATCCCGCCCGAGTAGGTCCGGGCCAGCCGGCCGGCCGCATCCGCCAGCCCGAGCTGGTCCAGCACCCTGGCGCTGTTGGCCCGGGCCGAGCGGGCGTCCTGGCCGAACAGCCGGGCCACCAGCTCCAGGTTCTCCCGTCCGGTCATGGCCGGCTCCACCGCGGCGGACTGTCCGGCCAGGCCGATGGCCCGCCGCACCGCATTGGGCTCGCGGCGCACGTCGTGGCCGGCGACGCGTAGCTCGCCCGCGTCGGGCCGCAACAGGGTTGCCACCGTGCGGACGAAGGTCGTCTTGCCGGCCCCGTTGGGGCCGAGCACGGCCAGGACCTGTCCCGGCTCGGCGACCAGGTCCAGCCCGTCGAGGGCGAGGGTCTTGCCGAAGCGCTTGCGGAGGCCCACTGCCTCGATGATCGGGGTCATGCTGTGCTCCCTTCCTGCGCTGCCTGCTCGGTGACGACCTCCACGTGCGCGGCGCCGCCGGCGATCTCGATGTCGTAGCGGCCGTCCGCGCCGCCTGCCTCGCGGCTCTCCAGCCGCAGCCGACCGCCGACCGCGCCGAACTCCTGCTCGTCGAAGGTCAGGTCGGCGACGCCCCGGCCGATGCGCAACCGCGCCGGCGTCCCTGCCGGCCGCCGGATGCGCACGTGGCTGGCACCCCCACCGACCCGGACCGGGACCACCCCAGACGGACGGGGCAGCCGAACCTCCACGCGGCTGGCGCCCTGGCTCACGTCGACGGACTCCACCTGCAGGTCCCGGAGGTCGGCGTCCAGCTGCGCCACCCCACGCCGGACCCTGATGGCCCAGGTCACGTCCTGGTTCAGGGTCACCTGGCCGCCACGGCGCGCCCACGGGCGCAGCCAGCGGCTGGGGGAGAGCCGCGGGTAGCGCACCGTCACCGCGCTCCCGTGCACCGACACCGATGGGACCGGTCGGTCGAACCCTGCCCGGAACAGGTCCGGGATGCTCGCGCTGCGGATGGTGAGCCGGGCCGCGCCCCGGGTGAACTCCAGTCGCCCGTTGCGCAGCGACCCGAGCGGAGCCGAGAACTGCTCGTTGGTCATGCCGTCTCCTCCTCCTGCGCGTTCGACCCCGCCGGGTCGAACGCCCTTCTGGCCTTAGAACACTGTTCGAGTATGCCTCCGCGAGCGCCAGTTGTCAAACAGTGTTCTAGCAACGAAATAGCGTTCGTCACTGGTACGGCGTTCGTCGCGGAGGCTCGGTGCGGCGGCGGTGAGCGGGGCCGGCCGGCGGCCCAGGTTCCAGGAGGCACCGGCTTGGATGGATACTGCCGGGGTGGTGGAGAGCATGGGCGGCCGGGCGGGACGGCTGGCCGACGCCTTCCGCGCCCGCACCGGCCGGACGCCTGCGGGTGTCTGGGCCGCCCCCGGCCGGGTCAACCTGATCGGCGAGCACACCGATTACAACGACGGCTTCGTGCTGCCGCTGGCCATCGACCGGAGCGTGCTGGCGGCGGCCGCGGGGCGCGCCGACGGTCGCCTGGCCTGCTGGTCGCTGCAGGAGGCGGCAACGGTCGACCTGGCGCTGGCCGAGATCGGCCCTGGCCGGGTCGACGGCTGGGCCGCCTACCCGGCGGGGGTGGCCTGGTCGCTCGCGCGGGAAGGGCTGGCGGTCGCCGGCGCCGATCTGGTGGTCGACGCCGACCTGCCGGCCGGGGCCGGGCTGTCCTCCAGCGCCGCCCTGGAATGCGCGGTCGCCCTGGCCCTCGCCGACCTGCACGGGGCCGAGCTGGACCGGCCCACGCTCGCGGCGGTCGCCCGCAGGGCCGAGAACGAGGTGGTGGGGATGCCCTGCGGGGTGATGGACCAGATGATCGCCATGCTCGGTCTGGCGGGACACGCGATGCTGCTCGACACCCGCACCCTCGAGCGCGAGCAGCTCCCGCTCGCGCTGGAGGCCGCCGGCCTGCGGCTGGTCGTGATCGACACCAGAGCCCACCACCGGCTGGTCGACGGCGGCTACGCCGACCGGCGGGCCGCCTGCGAGGCGGCCGCCAGGGCCCTCGGCGTGCCCGCCCTGCGCGACGCCACCCCCGAGCAGGTCGAGGCGGCGGCCGGGGCGCTCGGGGACCCCGGGCTGCGGCGGGCGCGCCACGTGGTCGGCGAGAACGCCCGGGTGCTCGAGCTGGCCGCGCTGCTGCGCGTCGGCGCCTTCGACCGGCTGGGGCCGCTGCTTGCGGCCTCCCACGCCTCGCTGCGGGACGACTTCGAGGTGTCCTCGCCCGAGCTGGACGCCGCCGTCGAGGCGGCCACGGCGGCCGGGGCGCTCGGCGCCCGCATGACCGGGGCCGGCTTCGGCGGCAGCGTCCTCGCCCTGGTCCCGGCGGGCCTGGTCGAGGCGGTCGCCGAGCGGGCGCGGGCGGCGTTCGCCGCCGCCGGCTTCGCCGCCCCTGAGGTGCTGGTCGTGCGCGCCTCCGACGGAGCGTGCCGCCTGCGATGAGCGGGCCGGTCCGGCCGACGAGTGCGGCGGTGGAGCGGGAACCGGCGGTGGGGTCGCCGCGTCCAAACGATGAGGTCCGAGCGAGCGCTCAGGTGGTGCGTCATGGGTAGGCGAGTCGGGGCATGGCTGGTGGCGGCGGCGGTCACGGCCGCGCTGGTGGTCGGCGGGGTGGTGGTCGCCCGCTCGGGCGGCCAGCGGGCGCCGGCCACGCTCCCGGCCCTGGATCTGAGCGGTGGGCAGGCCGCCGGCGATGCCGGCGCCGCCGCCGAGCCCGCGCGGGCCGCCAGGGCCGTACCAGGCCGACCGTACGACAGCGGCGACGCCCCCCAGCTCCTGCCGCGGGTGGAGTACCGCGTCCGGGGCAGCCTGCCCGACCTGCCCGACCGGGCGCAGGCCTGGAAGGTCGGCAGGGACGCCGGCAGCGGCCGGGTCTCCGCCCTGGCCGCCGCGCTCGGGCTGCGCGGCCAGCCAAGGACCGAGCCGAGCGGCTGGACGGTGCGGGACGGCGATCGCGTCCTGCGGGTCAACCGGGTCGCCGGGCTGCCGTGGAGCTACGGCGCGGCGGTGGCGGTCGGCTGCCCTGGCGGGCTCTCCAAGCCGGGCGGCCTGGAATGCCTCTCCCCTGACACGCCCGTCTCCAGCCCGGCGCGGCCGCCGACCGGCCTTCCCAGTCCGGTCAAGCCGGCGCGGCCGCCGACCGGCCTTCCCAGTCCGGTCAAGCCGGTGCGGCCGGTCAAGCCGCTGCCGCGGCCCGCCGACGTGCCCAGCGCGGCCGAGGCCGAGCGGGTCGCCCGCGACCTCGCCGGGCGGGCCGGCCTGGCGCTCGACGGCGCCTCGGTGAAGGTCGCCGACGCCTACGCCGCTCGCCTGGTGACGATCTCCCCGGCGGTCGGCGGCATGCCCACCCACGGCTTCGCCTGGACGGTCACGGTCGGCCCCAAGGACAGCGTCCAGTTCGCCAGCGGCTGGCTGGCGACCCCGGAGCCGGCCGACACCTACCCGCTGATCGGCGTCGCCGAGGGGGTTGAGCGGCTCAAGCGCCAGTCGGCGTTCGGGCCGCCGATCCTGCGGCCGAACAGCCTGATCGAAGGGACGCCCGGGGGGCTGGGGGCGCCGCGCAAGCAGGTGGTGACGGTCACCGGCGTCCGCCTCGGGCTGCAGCTCGCCCCGGCCCTGCCCCAGGGGGGCCGGCCGGTCGAGGAGGCCTTCCTGCTGCCCGCCTACCTGTTCCAGGTCGAGGGGGGCTGGACCGACGTCCGCTCGGTCGTCGCCGTCCAGGACCGCTACCTGTCGGCAGCGCCCGAGGCCCCGTCGGCCACCGAGCCGGGCAAGCCTTCGGGCTAGAGCGCCAGTCACGCATCCCGTTCGGGGGATTGCGTGGCCGCCGGGGGCGGCGCGCAAGCTCCAGGGCTGCAGGTCCGGCTCGCCGCTGCATGCGGCGCCGGATGCGTGACTGCCGCTCTAGCGGTGGATGAGCACCGGGGTGCCCATCGGGACCTGCGGGAACAGCGCCTCCACGTCGGACAGGAACATGCGGATGCAGCCGTGGGAGGCGTAGCTGCCGATCGAGCCGCTGGCGTAGGTGCCGTGGATGTTGATCCCTGAGGCGTCAAGGGACATCGCCCGCGTGCCGAGCGGGTTGCCCGGGCCCGGTGGGATCGACAGCGGCATGTCCTTGCCCCAGCCCTCCGGGTCCGGGTTGTTCCAGGTCGGGTTGACCCGCTTGTTGACCACCTGCCAGCTGCCCGTCGGCGTGGGGAAGCTCGGCTGCCCGGTCGCCACCGGGTAGACCTTCACCACCTTGAGCCCCTCATAGAAGCTGAGCTTGTTGGTGGCCAGGTTGACCTCGATCGTCTTGCCGAGCTTGTCCTCGGTGACCTTCGGGGCGACCGGCCTGGTGACCAGCTTGACGGTGCGGCTGCCGCCGCGCAGCGCCGCGGCGAGGGCGCGGGTGCTGGCCGCGACGTCGAGGGC
>DASYRU010000227.1:0-1997 GCA_036004165.1 Actinomycetota bacterium | reverse complement strand
AGAAGCCGCACTGCGGCGACAGGCACAGCTGCTCGAGGGGCACGAAGCGGCTGGCGTCCTCGATCCGCCGCTTGAGCTGGTCCTTGCTCTCGAGCTCGCCGCGCTTGGTGGTCACCAGGCCGAGCACCACCAGCTTGCCCTTGGGGACGAACCGCAGCGGCTCGAACCCGCCGGAGCGGGCGTCGTCGTACTCCAGGAAGAAGCCGTCGACCCCGAGCTCGCCGAACAGCGCCTCGGCGACGAAGTCGTAGCCGCCCTCCGCGGCCCAGGAGGAGCGGAAGTTGCCGCGGCACATGTGGGTGGTGACGGTCATGCCCGGCGGCTTGTTCGCCAGGGCGGCGTTGATCTGCTTGATGTAGCGCAGGTGCAGGTGCTCGGCGTCCTCGCCGCGCCGCGCGATCAGCTCGCGCTGGCGAGGGTCGTTCAGGTAGGCAAGGCTGGTGTCGTCGAACTGGAGGTAGACGCAGCCCAGCTCGCCCAGGCGGCGGACCTCCTCGGCGTAGGCGACGGCGAGGTCGTTCCAGAACTCCTCGATGTCGGCGTAGACGTCGGGATCGATCGCCGCTCTGCCGCCGCGGTAGTGGACCATGTTCGGCGAGGGGATGGTGAGCTTGGCGGTCGCGCCGGTCTGGTCGGCGAGCGGCTTCAGCGCCTGGAAGGCGTCCCCGAAGATGGTGTGGTCCAGCCGCACCTTGTCGTGGATCCTCAAGGCGGCGGAGGTGAACTCGAGCTCCCCCTGCTCGTTGTAGAACTTGACCGTCAGGTTCTCCTCGGCCTTGCCGACGCCGCCGAGCTGGTAGATGAAGTCCATGTGCCAGGAGCTACGGCGGAACTCACCGTCGGTGGCCGATTGCAGCCCCACGTCGTGCTGCATCCGCACCACCTCGGCGATCGCGTCGTCCTCGACCTCGCGCAGCTCCTCGGCGGAGAGGCGACCGCCGGCGAGCTCCTCGCGCGCCCGCAGCAGGGCCGGCGGGCGCAGCAGGCTGCCGACATGGTCGGCGCGGAACGGTGGGCTGGTGCGAGCAGGCATGCGCGTCCTCCTCGTACGGCTACTGGGATGGTACTGCGCCGCCGCCGCGGAGCTCCCAGCCCTCATCGACCAGGCTGAAGTGCGCGTGGGTGCGTGGATGGCGGGCCGCCGCCCGGTGGTCCAGCCGCACGCCGAGGCCTGGCGCGGTCGGCAGGCCGAAGCAGCCGTCGGCCGGGTCGACCACCGGGGCGCCCTCGACCAGCTCGCCGACCCAGGCGTCGGCGAAGTCGTTGAAGTGCTCGAGCACCTTGTGGTTGCCGGTGGCGATGGCGAAGTGGACGTTGGCCGCGGTGCCGACCGGGCCGCAGACGTTGTGCGGCGCCAGCGGCAGGTCGTAGGCCTCCGCCCAGCCGGCGAGCTTGCGCAGTGCGGTGAACCCGCCGAAGTGGGTGAGGTCCGCCTGCACGACGTCGACCAGCCCCTGCTCGAACAGCTCGCGGAACTCCGCCAGGACGTGGACCCGCTCGCCGGTCGCCAGCGGCAGCCAGGTGCCGGCGCGGACGCGTCGCAGCCCGGCCGGGTTGTAGGGCGGCACCGGCTCCTCGATCCACTCCGGCTGGTACGGCTCCAGCGCCCGCGCCACCTTCACCGCCGTGGCCGGTGTGAAGCGGCCGTGCATCTCCACCATGAGGCCGATCTCTGAACCCACCGCGTCGCGGATCGCGGCGACGATGTCGGTGGCGACGCCGAGCTGGCGGGCGTCGATCTCGGCGGTGGCGGCGCCGAACGGGTCGATCTTCATCGCCCGGTAGCCGCGCCCCACCACCTGCCTGGCCATCCGGGCGAGCGCCTGAGGGTCCCGGTCGCCCTGGTACCAGCCGTTGGCGTAGGCGGGGACGCGCTCCCGGAAGCGCCCGCCGAGCAGCCGCCACAGCGGCAGGCCGGTCGCCTGGCCCATGAGGTCGTGGCAGGCGACGTCGACGGCGGCGAGCGCGGTCTGGGTGACCTCGCCGGCGCGGCCGTA
>DASYRU010000226.1:0-2310 GCA_036004165.1 Actinomycetota bacterium | reverse complement strand
CGGGCGGGACCGGGCGGCGGCGACCTGCCCCTGGTCGGCGTGACGGAGGGGGCGCGCGAGGAGGCCACCGACGGGCTGGAGGCGGCCGCCGTCGAGCCGCTGCGGCGCATCCTCGCCGGCCTGTCCGCCGACGCCGGCGCGCTCACCGCGGTCAAGGCGCAGGCGCTGCGAGGCGCCCTTGCCGGCCTTCCCGCCACGGTCGAGGAGATCGCCCGCGACCTGGAGGCCGACCGGCACCGGGCGGCCGCCCTGCGGGTGGGGGTCGAGCGCGCCTACGCCGCCGAGCAGGGCCGGCTGCAGGACCAGTTGGCCAGCGGCGACTTCCTCCGCGGCGAGGTGATGCGCTCCTGGCAGGAGTTCGTCGGGGTCGGGGACGTCGGCCGCTGGCTGTCCGGCGGCATCGGCCGGGTCCGCTCCTGGCTGGCCCGCCGCCTGCAGCCGGCCAGGGGCGCTCCCGAGCTGCAGCGGACCAAGGAGCGCGCCTTCGAGGAGCTGGTCGGCGCCCTCGTCCGCCACGCCGACGTCGCCGCCGGGCACGCCGCCGGCGAGTGGGCGGCCGACCCGGCAGGGGCGCTGCTGCTCGACGCCCACCCCGGGCTGTGGGGGCACGGCGCCGCCCTCGAGGCCGACGCGCGGGCCCTGCTCGGCGACTGGCTCGGCCGACTCACCGCGATGGTGGCGGAGCGGGGCCAGAGCCGGCGGGCGTTCGCTTTCGTGACCTCGCTCGGCGTCAACGCCATCGGCGTGGTCGCCATGCTGGCGGTGTTCGCCCACTCGGCCGGGCTGACCGGCGGCGAGCTGGCGATCGCCGGCGGCACCGCCGTGATCAACCAGAAGCTCCTCGAGGCGCTGATCGGCGAGGCCGCGGTGCTCGACATCGTCAGGGCCGCCTCGCGGGACCTGCGTGGCACCCTGCGCGCCGCCCTCGACCGCGACGCCGCCCGCTTCCTCGACCTGCTCGCACCCGGCGGCGACGGCCCCGACGAGCTGCGCGCCGGCGCGGTGCGGGTGCTCGCCGAGGCCGAGCGGCTGGTCGCCGAGCTGGAGGCAAGGGCAGGGTGACCCGCGACCGGAGGGTTCCGGGGGCGCCCCGGTCGGACATGGGCCGGTGCCTCGACGGGCTGGAGCGGGTGGCCGCCGCGGCCGAGCGACTGGGGCTGGACGCCGCGGCCGCGAGGGCGACGCTGGCCGACGCCAGGACCCGGCTCGGCTTCCCTGGCAGCGCCTTCGTGCTCGCCCTCGCCGGCGGCACCGGAGCCGGCAAGTCGAGCCTGCTGAACGCGCTGGCCGGGAAGGAGGTCAGCCCGGCCGGCCCGCTCCGGCCGGTGACCAGGGAACCGGTCGCCTGGGTGCCGGCGGACGCCGCCGGGGAGCTGGGCCCGCTGCTGCGCTGGGTCGGGGTGCGGCAGGTGGTCGTCCACCACGATCCCCGCTTCGCCGACCTCTGCCTGCTCGACCTGCCCGACTACGACTCGGTGGTGCGGTCGCATCGGGCAACGGTCGACCAGCTGCTGCCGCGGGTGGACGCGGTCTGCTGGGTGCTCGACCCGGAGAAGTACAACGACCGGGTGCTGCACGAGGACTACCTGCGCCCCCTCGCCCACCACGCCGAGCGGGCCGTGTTCGTGGTCAACCGGCGCGACGTGATCGGCGGGCCGGAGCAGGTGGCCGCGCTCACCGCCGACCTGGGCCGCAGCCTCGCCGCCGACGGCATCGCCGGGCGGCCGCTGTTCGTGGTCTCGGCGGACCCCCCCGACGGTGTCGGCGCCGGCGAGCTGGAGGAGCTGCGCATATGGCTGACCGAGCGGATGCAGGCCAAGGCCGTGGTGCTCGAACGGCTGGCGGCCGACTGCCGGCAGCGCGCGGCGGAACTGGCAGAGCGGGCGGGCCTTGAAGGGCCGGACGCCGGCCGGCCGCTGGTCGGCGACGCGGCGGTGCGGGCCGCCGGCGAGCGGGCCGCGGCGGCGGTGAGCGCGGCCGTCGACGTCGAAGGGGTGCGCCGGGCGTGCGTGCGGCGGACGAGGGCCGACGCGAGGGCCAGCGGCGCGGGCCCACTCGGCCGCCTGCTCGCCCTGGTCGCCAGGGCCCGCGGCGGCGGCGGCCAGGCCGGCCGGCGAGCGCCGGAGGGGTCCGGGGAACCCCGAGGGGGTGCCCCGGTCAGTCGGGCCAGCTCGATCGACCCGGTCGCGTACGCACGCGGCTGGCGGGGCCGCTCGACGCTCAGTCGCACCGTCAACCCGGTCCACGACCTGCTGCGGCAGGCGGCGGTGGCCGCCCCGCCCGCCCTGCGGGCCAGGGTCATGGCCATGG
>DASYRU010000225.1:0-9878 GCA_036004165.1 Actinomycetota bacterium | reverse complement strand
TGGTGAAGCGCTCGAACATTCAGTCCCTCCGGAGCAGCCCCCGCCGGGCCGCGTGCTTCTTGTGGACCGCCTGCCGGCTCACGCCGAGCTCGGCGGCGATCTCCTGCCACGACCAGCCGTTGGCGCGGGCGTTGGCGACTTGTAGGGTCTCCAGCTGCTCGAGCAGCCGGCGCAGGGCGGCCACCGCCCGCAGCCCAACTCGCGGGTCCTTGCTGTCCACCGCGCTCGCCAGCTCGCTCGCCTTGTGCATGCTGTCATCTTAGGTTGACAGAAGCCGCACTGTCAACCCCGATTGACAGACTCGCCGTGGACCCTGGGCTCAGCGGGGGTCGCCGCTGTCGGGCGGTTGCTCCCGCAGGAACAGCTCCAGCTCGGCGGCGATCTGGTCGCCGGAGGGGACGCGATCGTCGGCCCCCTGCTCGACCAGGCCGCGGATCTGCTCGATGAACTCGGCGATCTGGGGCCGCTCCCGGATCGCCTGCTCGACCTGCTCCAGGTGGTCCTTGCTGGCCGCTTCCAGCTCGGTCACGTCGACCTCGATCCCCGCCAGCCCCGCCAGCGTGCGGACCAGCGCGAGCGCGGCCGGCGGGTGGCTGCCGCCGGCGAGGTAGGGCGGCACCCGGGCCCACAGCCCGGTGGCCTGGATGCCGGCCCGGTGCAGCCGCTCCTCCAGCACCGTCTGGATGCCGGCGGGCAGCTCGACCAGCGCCGGCACGGTCTCCAGGCGCCCGGCCAGCTCGGGGTCGGCGGAGGTGCCGACCACCGGGACCGGGTCGGTGTGGACCGCGGGGGCGGGGAAGCCGCCCAGCCCGAACACCTCGCCAACGCCCAGCTCCCTGCAGGCGTCGACGACCTGCTCGCAGAACCCACCCCAGCGGAAGTCGGGCTCGGGTCCGGTCAGCAGCAGCGCGTCGCGCTCCCCGCCCGGGGCGGCCAGCGAAAGCTCGATCGGCGACCACCTGACCTCCTCGATGGTGCCGCTGGCCAGGCGCACCACCGGTCGCCGGTCGCGGAAGTCGAGCAGCTCGTCGGCGTCGAAGGTGCCGAGCGTGCGGGCGTTCCAGCGCGAGTGCAGGAACACCGCGGCGGTCTGGCCGGCCAGACCGGCGTCGGTCCATCCGGTCAGGTGGACCACCAGGAACGGGTCCCGCAGCGCGGGACGCTCCGTCAACTCGAGCAGCTTGCCCATGCAAGGCAGGGTAGCGAACTGTTGCGGTTGAGGTCGGCGGGTGTTCGTGGTCGCCCCCTGCCTACCTGGGGCCGAGGCCCGCACCCGGCTGCGCCTGAGCATCGCCGACGAGGCGGTGCTCCTCCAAGTCGGCGAGTACCTAGGCAGCCTCGCCAGCGGATCCAATGTCTGTTGCTGATCTGTTTTGACGCTTACGAGCCTGTTTCACAGAGCTGTGCGAATGATCAGGGAGCTGGCGTCGGCTGCCGAGCCGAACCGGATGTGCCCTTGCCGTCCTGATATTGGGATGCACCGACGGAAGGTCGAAGCCACAAAGACCGCCGGGCCGGACCTGGAGCCCGTAGGGCGCGTACCCCCGGCGACCCCGTTCGCGGCCAGGCACAGGGCAAAGGCCAGCAGCAGCCAGCCGACCGGGTGGCGGGGCCGGCGGGCTGCCAGCACGGCCCCGACCGTGGCGGCGCTCACCGCTGCCACCGTCGGGCCAACGGCGGTGTCCAGGGGGTCGGCCCGGCCGGCTCGCCGCAGCAGGTCCTCCAGCCAGAAGCCCGCGGCCATGCCGAGCACCACCAGCACCCACAGCGCCCACGCCACCACGCCCGACCACTGGCGCGGCTGGGCCAGTCGGGCGGCAGGGGTCACCGGCATGTTCCTCGCTGCCCGCAGCGCACCGGCACCGCCACCCTCCTAGCGACGTACGTCAGGTGCCAGTGTGGCCGGCCTCCGTCCCGGTAGCGTTACGACATCCGACCTGCCAACGCCATCGCTGTACGCCGGCGCGATCGGGGTGGGCTCCTCGCGGCAGACCGAGCGGCGCGGCATCGGAGCGAGTCTTTCGGCGGCACGCTGCCAACTGCGCGGATATGGTGACATCCATGGACCAGAGCGAATGGACCGTCGAGCGCCACCTGCGCGACAAGCCTCCCGCGGTCGTCGACCTGTACCGGCGGTTCGTGGAGCTGGTCGAGTCGTGTGGCCCGGTCGACTACGCGGTCTCCAAGACGGCGATCACCTTCAAGGGCAGCCGGCGTGGGTTTGCCGGCGCCAAGCCGACCAGTGGCACCCTTGACGGGTATCTGGACTTGCAGCGGCGCGTGGAGGACCCGCGGATCCGCCGTGCTACGCCCTACACCAAGCGCCTGTTGGTGCACCAGTTTCGCATCCGCACACCCGAGCAGCTCGACGAGGAGTTCGCCGGCTGGGTGCGGGAGGCGTACGTGGTCGGCCAGGGCGGCCATCTCGGGCAGCCGCCCGACGCCTGAACCTAACTGGTTGCCCGCCGAGCGGTTGTGCTGCTTGAACGGCGGCACGGCACCGTTCGGAGCCGCCCATCAGCAGGCAGCAGGAACTGAGTAACGCTGATGCCAAGGAACGGTGGCGAGTTCCGGACGGCTGTGGGATCGCAGGTTGCCCGGTAGCCTTGGCGGCGTGACCAGCTCCCCTCGCCCACGCCGGGTGTCGCCGCTCCGCCCCCTCCGGCACCGCGCGTACGCGACCATCTGGACCGGCAGCTTCATCTCCAACATCGGCACCTGGATGGAGACGGTCGCCATCGGGGTCTACGTCACCCAGACCACCGGCCAGGCGGCCTGGACCGGCACGGTCGCCGCGCTCACCTACGTCCCCACCGTGATCCTCGGGCCGTTCGGGGGCGCCCTCGCCGACCGCTTCGACCGCCGGCGGTTCCTCGCCACCGTCACCCTGTTCGCCACCCTGCTGGCGGGAACGCTGACGCTGCTGGCGGCCACCGACCGCCTGTCGGTGCCGGCGGTGGCGACGATCGTCCTGCTGGCCGGCTGCGCGTTCGCGGTCGCCATGCCGGCCGTCCAGGCGATGACCCCCGATCTGGTGCCCGCCGACGACCTGCTCGGCGCCATGAGCCTCGGGGCGGCCCAGTTCAACCTCGGCCGGATCGTCGGCCCGGCGCTCGCCGGCCTGGTGATCACCGCCGGCGGCCTTGCGTGGGCGTTCGGGGTGAACACGCTCAGCTTCGCGGCGGTGCTGCTGGCGCTCGCCCTGGTCCGCATCCCGCCGGTGGCCGCCGCAGCGGAGGGCCGGGCCAGGGTGCTGCGGACGATCGCCGACGGGGTCGCAGCGGCCAGGCGCGACGCGGGCATCCGCACCGCCCTGCTGCTGCTGCTTGCCACCACCTTCCTGGTGTCGCCGTTCATCGGGCTGGTCCCCGCGGTGGCCATCAAGGTCTTCCACCGGGGCGCCACCGGCACCTCCGCGCTGGTGACCGCCCAGGGCGTCGGGGCGGTCTGCTCGGCGCTGGCCGCCGGACCGCTGGCGGCCGCGTTCGGCCGGCGGCGCCTGCTGGTGGCGGCGCTGCTGCTGGTCGGCCCGGCGGCGGTCCTCTACGGGCTGGCGCCGGCGTTCCCGCTGGCGCTGGCGGCGATCACCGTGCTCGGCTTCGTCTACCTGGCGGTGCTGTCGGGCACCAGCACCGTCTGCCAGCTGCGGGCGCCGCGCGGGCTGCGCGCCCGCATGGCCAGCCTGTTCATGCTCGGGGTGGGCGGCGGCCACGCCCTCGGTCTGGTCGTGCAGGGCTGGCTGGGGGACAGGGTCGGGCTGCCGGCGGTCACCACGGCGACCGGCCTGCTGCTGCTGGCGCTGGTGGCGGCCGTGCGGCTGCTGCGTCCCGACCTGCTGGCCGCGATGGACGACCCGTCGGCCCGGCCGGCCGGGTCAGCGGATGTCCATGCGCTGCAGGCGGCGGGCGGCCACGGCCAGGACGGCCAGGGTGACGGTGGCGGCCAGGACGGTCGCACTGACCGGGCCGAGCCTGGTGGTGAGGTCGACGCCGCCGCTCAGGAGCGCGGCGAGCACGCCTTCGGTGTAGCCGCGGATGGACAGCGACGAAGCCGACGGGGCGACCCCCACGACCGCCCCCTCCCAGAGCAGGGCGTAGGCGAGCCCGACGAGCAGGGCACGGGCGAACAGCAGCGACAGCAGCACGCCGAGGGCGCAGTAGGCGAGCGTGCCGACCACGGTGGCCAGCAGCGTGGCCGCGAGCAGGTCGGTCGAGCCGAGGCCGCCGGCGGCGACGATGTGCCCGACCGACTCGGCTGGCAGCAGCACGAGCAGCGCGGCCAGGACGGCGGCCAGGTACTTGGCGCCGAGGATGGCCGGGCGGGGGATCGGCTTGAGCAGCAGGTTGGTGACGGTTCCGTCGCGCAGCTCGGCGCCGAGCGCCGAGGTCGAGAAGACGAGGGTCACCACCGGTAGCAGCACGGGCAGGACGAGCTGGCGGAACAGGTCCAGGGTGAAGGTCGCCGGGTCGACGTCGGAGCCGCGCACGAACACCGCCGGCAGCACCAGCGGCACCGCGACCAGCAGCAGCACCACCAGCAGGCGGCGTCCGGCCAGCAGCTGGCCGAGGCTGAAGCGCAGCAGGACCAGGAAGGGCCTCACCTGCGGCTCACCAGGTAGCGGAAGACCTGCTCGAGCGACTCGTCGGTGGTGCGCACCTCACGCAGGCTGGCGCCCTGGTCGCGGGCCAGCCGTGGCAGGGCGGTGGCGAAGGCCTCCACCGAGCGGGTGCGGGCCCGCAGCCCGTCGCCGTCGACCTCGACCGAGACGGTGGTGGGCAGGGCGATCAGCCCAGGCGCCAGCCGGCGGGCGTCCTCCGCCCTGACCATCACGGTGCGCGGCTGGTCGGCCATCAGGTCGCGGATGGCGTGGTAGTCGCCGGAGGCTGCCAGCCGGCCGCCGACCAGCACCAGGATCTGCGAGGCGAGCCGTTCCACCTCTGCCAGGATGTGGCTGGAGACCAGCACGGTGACCCCGGCCTCGCCGATCAGCCGGACCAGCTCGATGAAGCGGGCCCGCTGGCCCGGGTCCATGCCGGTCAGCGGCTCGTCAAGGATCAGCAGGGCCGGCTGGTGGACGATGGCGCCCGCGACCTTGGTCCGCTGCCGCTCTCCCTTGGAGAGGCCCTTGAGCCGGCGCTCCGCCAGGGGGAGCAGGTCGACCTCGGCGATGGCCCGCTCGGCCGCCGCTCCCGCGTCCGCCAGGCCCTGCAGCTCGGCGTGGAGCCGAACGTAGGAGCGGATCGTCAGCCGGGGGTAGAGGCGGTCGCCGTCCGGCACCACGCCGATGGCCCGGTACAGCATGGTGTCCTGGTGGATCTGCCGCCCGAACAGCAGCACCTCCCCCTGGGAGGGGTGCAGCAGGCCGCAGATCGCCTTCAGGGTGGTGGTCTTGCCGGCGCCGTTGGGGCCGAGCAGCCCGGTCACCCCCGGCCGGAGGTCGAACGACAGGTCGGCCACGGCGACCACGTCCCCGTACCACTTGGAGAAGTGTCGCAGCTCGACCACCGGCACGGCGGGGTCGGTCGGGCGGGGTTGCCCGCTCATGGCTGCAGGCGCCGCACGCGCCAGGCGAGGACGGCGCCGGCGAGCACGGCCACCACCGCCATCGCCGCCAGGTAGGCCGGGCCGGTGAAGCCGGCCTCGTCGGCCATGGAGCCAGGCTCGAAGCCGCTGCCGAACAGCCAGTCGACGAAGTTCCCCGGGAGGGCCTGCAGGGCGAGGAAGCTGAACCAGCGCCTGCCCTCGAACCTGGCGGTGAAGAACAGGATGTTGGCGACCGCGGTCGAGCCGAGGAAGGCGCCGAGCAGGCCGGCGGTGGCCAGCGCCCTGCGGTCGGTGAGGCTGGCTGCGGCGAGCGAGACGGTCGAGTAGAACAGCGTCAGCACCGTGCCCGCCAGCAGGATGCGGCCGAGGTCGTCGGCGTGTTCGCGCAGGTAGGTGGCGGCGCTCGGCGCCGTGAAGGTGTTGCCGACGAACAGCACCAGCAGCGGCACGATCGCGATCAGGCCGACCACCAGCAGCAGGGCGGCCAGCTTGGCGAACACGTAGTCGGGCCGGGTCACCGGCCGGGTGAAGATCAGCGCCAGCACGTTCTGGCGGCGGTCGGGGCACAGCAGCTCCGGCCCGGCGGTGGCCGCGAACAGCAGCAACAGGAGCGCGACGATCCCCAGGTAGTCGTCGTAGCCGAGGAACTCCCCGACCGCCTCGCCGACCAGCACGCGGATGCCGATGAAGGCCAGCACCGGCCCGAACGCGAACAGCAGCAGCCCGAACGGCACCACCTTGGTCTTCCAGTTGCGCTTGAGGCCGAGGACGCGCCGGACGCCGGCGACCGCGATCGCCCGCAGCCGCCGCTCGCGGCCCTCCCGCGGCCCCTCGTAGTGGCGGTAGCCGCGGTCGTAGATGGTCCCGGTGGGCGGGCCGCTCACGCTCACGGTCGCACCCCCCAGGCCGCCTCGCGGGCCTTCGGCGGCGCGGCGGCCGGGTCCGGCGCCCCTGCCGCGCGCTGCAGGCGCAGGAAGGTCTCCTCCAGGCTCGGCGCCCTGGGGACCATCCGGCGCAGCGCCCAGCCCCGCGCCGCGGCGACGTCGCGGATCAGATCGGACGGTCCCTGGACCAGCAGCTCCTCCTCGGCGGGCCGCACCTCGAGGCCGGCGGCGGCCAGGGCGGCCTGCACCTCCTGGCCGTTGTCGCCGAGCTGGATGCCGAAGCCGGGCTCGGTGGTGCCGGCCACCGAGGTGATCGGGCCCTGGGCGAGCACCCGGCCGGCATGCACCATCACCACCCGGTCGCAGACCCGCTCCACGTCACCGAGCAGGTGGGTGGAGACCAGCACGTCGAGGCCGAGCTCGCCGCGGATCCGGTCGATCAGCTCGAGCATGTCCTCGCGGCCCTGCGGGTCCATGCCGTCGGTCGGCTCGTCGAGCAGCAGGAAGCGTGGATCGTGCACCAGGGCGGCGGCCAGCTTGACCCGCTGCTGCATGCCGGTCGAGAAGCCGCCGATGGCACGGTAGCGCTCCTCGTCGAGACCGACCTGGTAGCAGACCTCCGCGGCGCGCTCGCGCGCCGGGCGTGGCGGCAGGCCGCCGAGTTGCGCGATGAAGGCGACGAAGTCGGCCGCGGTCACGTCGCCGGGCAGGCAGGCCCCCTCCGGCAGGTAGCCGACCTGGGCGCGCACCGCCAGCGGATCGGCGGCCACGTCGTGGTCGAGCACGCTCGCCCGGCCCCCGTCGGGCGCGAGCAGGCCGAGGAGCAGCTTGATCAGCGTCGACTTCCCGGCGCCGTTGGAGCCGACCAGCCCGGTGCAGCCCGGCTGGATCGTCACGTCGACGCGGTCAAGGGCCTGGACGCTGCCATACCGCTTGCTGAGGCCTTCGACTTGCGCGACCGGCACGGGTTCTGGCGACCCCCTCCTGGCGAGACGACGCGATGCCGCCACCTTCTCATACGCCGGACAGTCTTGCTCGCGCTGCTGAGGTGGCGCATCGGCCGAAGGTAGGATTCGCGGTGACCGTCGTCTCCTCCTCGCCGTGCCGGTCACGCCGGTGGTGGTGGTTGGGGGACTCGCAGGGTGTGGCCACCGACCACGCGGCCGTCGCTGTCCAGCAGCAGCAGTGAGCCGCCGCCGGGCCGGAGCGGGCCGGGCAGCAGCAGCAACAGCGGTTCGGGCTGGCCCGGGTCCAGCTGGATGCCTCGCACCCACGGCGGGCGTCCCCCTCCCGCCGGGGACGGCAGGACCGCGGTCAGGTCGAGGGCGTCGGCCAGGGTGGGGTCCTCCTGCAGGGCCGCGATCAGCTGCGGCCGCCATGGGTCGGGGACGCGGGACGCCGCCAGCCCGTCCGCCCTCGCCGCAGCGGCCAGGCGGTGGCCGGGGACGAGGCCGGCGACCAGCGCGGCGGCGCCCGGCTCGGCGGCCAGGGTGAACGGCCCGCGGCCCGCATCCCCCCACAGCTCCAGCCGCAGCGCCCGCGGCCAGGTCTCCCCTCCGCCGGCGCCATCCCCGGTCCGCAGCACGGTCACGCTCTTGAGCCCCAGATGCCGGCCCTGTGGGCCTGCGCCCGGCTCGAACCGGTCGTCGTCGGCGGTGGCGAGGGCGAGCAGGCAGAGGTCGCCGACCGCGTCGACGGGCACCTGCCAGTCGAACCCCGCCACCTGGGCTCGGCCCGGCTCCACCGGCTCAAGCGCCGCCGCTGCAACCGCCCGCCAGCGCGAGTCCGGCAGGCGGTCGGAACCAATCGCGCCGGCCGGCGGATCAGACCAGCCGAGGGAGGCGGGCGCGTACAGCACCATGACCCTGACCCCGGCGGCCGCGGTGGCGCCGCGGTTGTGGACCTGGACCCAGACCCGGGCCGGCATGCCCGGCCGGACGCGGCCGCCGGTGTCGGGCAAGCCGGCGGCGGCCACCCCACGATCGTCCTCGAAGGCCTCGGGGCCGACCTGGGTCGGCGCCGTCCGGCCGGGTTCGGGCGCCGCCGCCAGCTTCACGTCGGGGCAATGCCACCACCAGGCGGTCACCCCGGAGCCGAACGGGTCGGGCACGCCCGCCGGAAACCGGGCGGCCCGCCCGCCGTCCACCGGGCTGCCCCGCAGGTGCAGCCGGGGCCCGCCCGCCGCCGGCGCCGCCGGGGTCGCGTCGGGTGGCAGGGCCTGGGCGACCCGGTCGTCGAGCGGCGCCGCCCGAGCGGCCGGGTCGTCGAGGGGGGCCTCCCAGACGCCACGGCCGTGGAGGGCGGCGCGCAGCAGCCGGGTGGGCCGGTGGACGGCGAGGGCGGCGACCGGCACCGTCGGCAGCCCACGCGACCAGGGCCGCCAGCTTCCGCCGGCGTCGTCGGAGCGCCAGACCCCGAGGTCGGCGGCGACGATCACGATGTCGGTGTCGTCGGGGTCGAGGGCGACCGCGTTGACCGGGACGGCCGGCAGCCCCCCGGTCCGGTCGGCCCAGGTCGTTCCGGCGTCGTGGGAACGCCAGACCCGCCCGCTGCGCGGGTCCGACCAGGTCGCCCACAGCACCGCCGGGCGGGCGGGGTCGGCCGCCAGGCCGCTCAGGTGGCCGGGGCGCGGCCGGGTCCTGCCCGCGACCCGCCAGCCACCGGTGGGGGCGGCTCCGGCGGCGCGCTGGAGGCGGAGGACCTCGCCCGTCTCGGTCCCGACCCAGACCAGGTCGGGCCCGCCGACCACCACCGCGGTGGCGCGGCCGCCCGCCTCCGGCAGCGCCACCTGGGCCCAGCCGGCCCCGCCGTCCTCGGAGACCAGCACCGCCCAGCCGGCGTGCACCACCAGCCCGGCACCGGCCGCCATCGGCGGGTCGAGCAGGCCGTCCCCCTGCCCCTCCCGACCGACCGGGGCCAGACCGACCGGCGAACCCCCTCGGGGTTCCCCGGACCCCTCCGTACCGGCCGGCTGCCAGGTGCCCCAGGCGCCGCCGCCGGTCGAGCGGGCGAGGCCCATGCCGTCGAAGCCGTGCCAGCAGGCGCCCGGGTCGGCTTGGTCGACCGCGCAGTCGCCGCCGTGCCCGTCGTCGACGTGGAACCAGACCTCGCCGCCCTCGTAGCGGAGCGTGCCCAGCCCTCGGGCGCCGGCCAGCAGCCAGGCGTCGTGCTCGGGGTGGCCGGCCAGGTGGCCGACCTCGGCGATGCCGAGGCCGGCGTTCAGCGCCTGCCAGCTCCTGCCCCCGTCCGGCGAGCGGGACAGCCCTCCGTCGTCGGCGACGTAGACCACCGCCGGGTCACCGGGAGAGAACGCGATCGCGTGCTGCTCGCCGGGAAGGGCGTCGCCGGCCGGCCGGGCGGCCAGGTCCACCCACGACCAGCGGCCGTCCGGGCCCCTGGCGCCGCGGTGCAGGCCGGCCGCGCCGAGGAACAGCACCTCGGGATCGTCGG
>DASYRU010000224.1:0-2234 GCA_036004165.1 Actinomycetota bacterium | reverse complement strand
ACCCGGCCGTCGATCCGCACCGTCCCCGCGGAGGCGATCAGGTCGCCCTGGACCGTCTCCCCTGCGGGGACGGTCACCTCCTGGCCGCTGCGGACCTTCCCGCCCAGCTCGGTCTGCTGCGCGGCTGCGACCGACAGGGATGCCAACGCAACGGCGAGGAACGCGATCCCCTTCATCAGCGGACTCCCTTCGGCCAGCCACCCGGGACGCGTGGGATCATCCGCCCAAGGATTTCCAACCCGCAAGAACCACGCAAGTCCGAAGGAGGGCACGATGCAGCCGGGAGACGGCAGGGTGCCTCGGCGCCGTCCTTCCGGTGAACCTCCGCCGCTGCCGAGGGAGGACCGTTGGACCAGGTGGATTTGGGTCCTGACCGCGGTGGTGCTCCTCGGCGCCGGCCTGAACCTCCTGATCCGCACGACCGACGCGGTCCAGGCGGCCGACCAGGCGGTCCTCGCCTGGTTCGCCGAGGCCCGCACGCCGCCGCTGACCGACGTCGCGAAGGTCATCGAGCTGCTCACCACCTTCGCGGTGGTCATGGCGCTGCGCTTGGCCACCGTCCTGGTCCTGGTGGTGTACCGCCGCTTCCGCCACCTGGTGGTCGTGCTTGCGGTCTTCGTGGCCAGCGACTGGGCCGTGGTCAGGCTGTTGTTCGTGGAGCTCCCGCGGCCGGACGTGCCGGTCCTGGTGGACGTCGACGGGTACGCGTTCCCCTCCAAGTCGATCGCGGCCCTCGCCATCACGCTGTACGCGATGATGTTCGTGCTGCTGCCGCGCGGCAGCGTCCGCAACCGGCTCCGTGCGGGGTTCTCGGGGGTGCTGGTGCTGGTGGTGCTGGCCGACCTGTACCTCGCCGCCGACTACCTGGTTGGCATGGCGTACGCGGCGGTCCTGGCGCCCTGCGTGGCGGCCGTGGCGTTCCGCTGGCTGGTTCCCGAGGAGGGCTTCCCCGTCACCTACCGGAGGAGTGGCACCGCCGCCCACCTTGACCTCGGCGGCGAGCGCAGCGCGGCGATCGTGCGGGCCATGGCCGACCAGTTGGGCCTGACCGTCACGGAGGTCAAGGCGTTCGGGCTGGAGGGCTCCGGCGGCTCCTCCCCGCTGCGGATGACGCTGCAGGACGGCAGCCGGGTGTTCGGCAAGATCTACTCGACCAGCCACGAGCGGGCCGACCGCTGGTACCGGTACGGGCGCACGATCCTGTACGGGCAGCTCGAGGACGAGACGCCGATCGGGTCGGTGCGCCGCCTGGCCACCTATGAGGACTACGCGCTGCGCCTGCTGGACGACTACGGCGTTGGGGTCGCCCGCAGCTACGGCATGGTCGAGCTCACCCCCAACAAGGAGTACATGCTGGTCACGGAGTTCTTCGAGCACGCCCGCAACCTGGGCGACGCGCAGATCGACGAGGTGGTGATCGACGAGGGGCTGCAGATGGTGCGGCGGTTCTGGGACATCGGCGTGGCCCACCGCGACATCAAGCCGGCCAACCTCCTCGTCAAGGACGGCCACCTGCAGCTGGTGGACGTCTCGGGTCTGGAGGTCCGCCCCTCGCCGTGGCGGCAGGCGGTGGATCTCTCCAACATGCTGCTCACCCTGGCGCTGCGGACCGACCCGGAGCGCGTCTATGGGCGCGCCACCAAGGTGTTCAGCCCCGACGAGATCGCCGAGGCGATCGCCTGCGCGGTCGGCTTCACCATGCCCACCGAGCTGCAGGCCAGGATGAAGGCCGACGGACGACCCTTGCTGCAGCGCTTCCGACAGCTTGCGCCCCATCGCGAACCGGTCTCGATCCAGCGCTGGAGCGCGCGGCGCCTGACCCTGACGGCCGCCGCGGCGCTCGGCGTCCTGCTGCTGGTGGGGCTGTTCGTGGACTCGCTGCGGGCGGGCCTCGCCTAGCAGGCGCCCGGATCGTCGCTACAGCTGGTCGGCTGCGGCCTGCTCGGCGGGGGAGAGCGGCGCGGGCGCGAGCTGGGCCACCCAGGCGGGGGCGAACAGCTTGAGGTAGTCGGGCGATGGCCGGTCGAGGTCGAGGTCGGTGGGGCGGACGGCGCGGTCCCCCGAGGTTCCGACCCAGCGCAGCGTGCCGTAGGGCAGGTCGATGCGCGGCAGCTGGCCGCGGCCGGACCCCAGCTGGAAGGAGGGGTTGGCCACGTCCTTGGGATAGCTGCGGGTGGCGAGCCGGTCAAGGGCCTGCTGCCAGGAGGCCGCGGACTGGCTCGCGCCGTGCGCGG
>DASYRU010000223.1:0-1935 GCA_036004165.1 Actinomycetota bacterium | reverse complement strand
GTGCGGCACGCGGTGCAGGCGTTCGGCCCCGCGCGGCTGCTGTTCGGCTCCGACTGGCCGGTCTGCCTGCTGGCCGCCGGCTACGGCGAGGTGCTGGCGGCCGCCGAGGAGGCACTGGAGCGGGCCGGCCTCGCCGTCGCCGAACGGCAGGCGGTGTTCGGCGCCAACGCCCGCCGCGTCTACGCCCTGCAGGACCAAGGAGGCTGAGAGGATGCTTCGCACGCGGCTGATCCACCCGGAGATCCTCGGCGCCCTGGCCGCCGCCGGCCACGGCTCCCAGGTGCTGATCTCCGACGGCAACTACCCCCACGCCACCGCCACGCCGCCCAGCGCCCGCCGGGTCTACCTCAACCTCTCCCCCGGCCGGGTGACGGTCACCGAGGTGCTGGAGGCGATCGCCGCGACCGTGCCGCTGGAGGCGGCGGCGGTGATGCGCCCGCACGACGCCGAGGCGCCGGCGGTGCTGGAGGAGTACCGGGCGCTGCTGCCGGCGGGCACCCCGGTCGAGGTCGTCGAGCGGTTCGCGTTCTACGAGCTGGCCCGCCGGCCCGACGTGACCCTGGCGGTGGCCACCGGCGACCAGCGGCTCTACGCCAACCTGCTGCTCACCATCGGCGTCGTCGAGCCACCGACCGCCTGAACCGGCCGCGACCGGTTCATCCGACGATCCGCCCTCTCAAGTGCGCTCTTCGGGAGATCGGCCCCGAATGCCGGGCTAGACATTGGATGTTTATCGTCATACGGTAAGGCCCTCCAGGGACGGAGCGGATGGGCCGTCGGCCCATGGTCGAGGAGGGCAGCATGACCAAGCGTCGATTCCCCAGCTGGATCGCCTGGATCGCGGGCGTCTCGCTGTTGCTGGCCGCCTGCGGTGGCGGTGACGACAAGCAGCAGTCCACGCAGGCCACCGGCCCGGACCGCTTCAAGGGCGTCGAGGTCACCGTGCTGACGTTCACCGGGCCGCAGATCGCCGAGCCGCTGCAGCGGCGCGCCCCCGACTTCAACCGGCTCACCGGCGCGAAGATCAACGTGGTGACGGTTCCCTTCGCCGACCTGTACGACAAGATCCTGGCAGACCTGGCCACCGGCACCAACAGCTCCGTCCGCGTCGCAGCCGCTCGGTCAGGGACCTGCCGCCGCTTGGCAAGCTGGCCGCCTACCTGATCCTGGGGGGCTGGGCGGTGGTGGTGCTGTTCCCGCTGTACTGGCTGGCGATCACCTCCTTCAAGCTGCCGATCCAGGTCAACGCCGGGCCGGTCTACCTGCCCTTCGTCGACTTCCAGCCCTCCCTGGACGCCTGGCGCTACATCTTCGTGGACCTGCGCAGCGACACCCTGCGGCCCTTCCTCAACACGGTGATCGTGGCTGTCGGCAGTTCCACGCTGGCGCTGCTGCTCGGCTCCGCCGCCGCCTACGCGCTGATCCGGTTCCCCTACCGGCCGCGCGTCGGGGTGGTCGCGCTGTTCGCCGGCTGCGTGCTGCTGGCCGCCGTCGCCGTCGGGTCCGGCGCGCCGCCGGCGGTGGCGATCGCGGCGGCGGCCGGCTGCTTCGCGGTGCTGTTCGGCGCCATCGGCCGCCGCTTCCGGCGGTCGCTGTCGAACGGTGACATCGCCTTCTGGATGATCTCCCAACGGATCCTGCCGCCGGTCGCGGTGGTCATCCCGATCTACGTCCTGTTCCAGCACCTGGGCCTGCTGGACACGCGGACCGCGCTGGTGATCACGTACGCGGCCACCAACCTCCCGATCGTCGTCTGGCTGATGCGGGACTACTTCAACACCCTGCCGTGGGAGTTGGAGGAGGCCGCCGTGGTCGACGGCGCCTCGACCTTCCGGGTCTTCCGCTCGGTCACCCTGCCGCTCTCGATGCCCGGCCTGGTCGCGACCTTCCTGATCGTGTTCGTGTTCGCCTGGAACGAGTACCTGCTGGCGCTGT
>DASYRU010000222.1:0-4598 GCA_036004165.1 Actinomycetota bacterium | reverse complement strand
CTGCGCGAGAACCTCGACATCGCCCGGCTCCACCTGGCGGCCGGAGCAGAGCAGGCGCGTTCACGCGCGACCATCTGAACCCGGTAGAATCCCGCGCCGCAATGCGAACCGGGACCGCCATCGTGGTGGCCGCCCTGCTCGTGGTGATCGTCCTGGCGGCCGCCGTGCAGCTCGTGCTGAGTAGATGACCGGGATTGGGACCGACGACGGCGGTGCTCCGCACCGCCTTCCCGACGCTCGCGCGGTCGCCTGCCCCTGCCGGCACGGTGACGTGGCCGCCGAGGTCGCCGTGCAGCGTCCGCTGCTGGAGCTGGCGGTGGCCGGCGACCGGGAGGCGTATGCCCAGCTCTACGACGTCCAGGTGGAGGGCGTCTACCGCTACCTACTGGCCTGGACGGGCGACCGGTCGGCCGCCGCCGAGCTGACCGGGCAGGTCTTCCGCAGCGCGCTCTCCTGGCTGCCGGTGACCGCGGCGGGCGAGGGCGAGGTGGGCGGCTGGCTGGTGGCGATGGCCCGCGACGCGGTCGCGCAGCGGCGCGGGTCGGGCTGGATGGCCGGCCCGGCCGAGCAGCCCCAGGCCCCAGGCGACGCCCTCGAGGCGGTGGCGCTGCTCGGCGACCCGGAGCGCGAGGTGGTGGTCCTGCGGCTGCTGCTCGGCCATTCCCTGGTCCACACCGCGCACCTGTCCGGCTACAGCCAGCGGGCGGTGCTGGAGCTGCAGCTTGCCGCCTGCCTGGCGGTCTGGAACCTGACCGGCGGCGCGCGCAGCGGTCAGCCCGCCGCGCACCCGCAGCCGGAGGCCGGTGGGCTGCTGGCCGAGAAGTTCGAACGCCGCCTGGGACGGTGGGACGTCGACCTGGTGGGTGAGGACCCGGGCCTGGCCGACGCGCTCGCGGTCGCCTCCTCGCTGCGGCTGGCCGCGCCACGGCAGGTGGTCGCCCCGGACCAGGTCTTCGTCGAGGAGCTGCGGGCGGAGCTGCTGGCCGCGGGCGGGGACGGGCAGGTGAGCCCGCCGGAGCCGCGGAACCGGCCGGAACCCGTCGCCGGCGGGCCCGGGCGCCCTTCGGCGCCGCGGGTGCGGCGGGGACCGGTGGCGACCGTGCGGCGCTGGCTGGTACGGCGGCCGTGGGCTGCCACCATGGTCGCCACCAGCGCGATCGTGGTCATTCTCGGGCTGCAGGCGTTCGGCAACCCCGGCCCGCGTCCGGCCTGCGGCGGCAGGCCCTGCCCGGCGACCACCACCCTGCTGGCGGCCCCGGCCGGACCGGCGCTGGAGCCGCCCACCACCTTCGGCCTGGTCGAGCCGGCCACCTCGACCGCGCCGAGCACGCCGGCGACGACCCACCAGGCCTCGACCGCGCCGCCGACCAGCGCCGCGGCGACCACCGCGCCGCGGACCACCGCCCGACCGCCGACAACCACCGCCACCACCTCTGCGCCGACGACCTCGGCTACCACCGCCACGACCGGGACGACGACCACGACGTCGCCCTGACGGTTCGGGACGTCCGGGTGAACCCGGGCCGATCAGGCGAAGACGCCGCGACGGTCGAGCAGGTTGCGGTGGAGGGTCTGCTGGATGGTGTCGCGGACCTGGTCGGTCAGGTCGAAGACCACCATCGGGTCCAGCACGGCGTCGGGCCCGTAGCCGGCGGTCGGGATCGGCGGGCAGAACTCGATCAACCATTTGGACGGAAGGGGGATCGCGCCGAGCGGTCCGAGCAGCGGGAAGGTCGGCGTCACCGGGAAGTAGGGGAAGCCGAGCAGGCGCGCGACCCGGCGGAGGTTGGCCACCATCGGGTAGATCTCCTCGCTGCCGACGATCGCCACCGGCACGATCGGCGTGCCGGTGCGCAGCGCGATCTCGACGAAGCCGCCGCGGCCGAAGCGTTGCAGCCGGTAGCGGTCCCGGAACGGCTTGCCGAGGCCCTTGTACCCCTCCGGCCATACGCCGACCAGCTCGCCGGCCCGCAGCAACCGCTCGGCGTCCTCGGTGCAGGCAAGGGTGTTGCCTGACTTGCGCGCGAGCGGTGCGACCACCGGCAGGGTGAAGGCGAGGTCGGCGGCGAGCATCCGCAGGCTGCGGTGGGCCGGATGCTCGTCGAGCAGGGCCAGCGCGACCATCAACGCGTCGAAGGGCAGGGTGCCGGCGTGGTTGCCGACCACCAGGGCGGGACCCTCGGCGGGGACGTGCTCCAGCCCGCGCGTCTCCACCCGCCACCAGCGGCGGTACAGCGGCCGCAGCAGCGGGGCCAGGACGTGCTCGACCAGGTCGGGGTCGTGGCCGAACTCGTCGACCTGGTACTCGCCGAGCAGCCGGCGGCGCAGGAACTCCAGCGCCTCCTCCGCCCAGCCGAGGAACGGCCCGAGCGACCCCAGGTCGCCAGGTGCCTCCGTCCCCGCGCCGGCGGCGCTGGCCGCCTCCGCCTGGCGGCGGTGGCGGGCGCAGAGCCCGCCGGGGCCGGCCGGATTGCGGCAGCGCTCCCCCCTGGTGGTCAGCGCCTGGCAGCGCCGGGCGCCGTCCCGGCCCGGCCGCCCCTCGGCGGTGGGGGAGGTCATCGTCCCGCTCCCGTGACCAGCTCCGCCGCCCGGCGCAGGGTGGCCAGCGCCTCCCGCTCCAGCCTGGTCACCTGCTCCTCGGTGACGAGCCGGCGCAGGCGGGTGGCGGCGAAGTCCTCGAACGCATGCGGCGAGGACCACGCCGGCGAGAAGCCGAGCTGCCGCCTGGCCGCCGAGGTGTCGGCCACCCGGCCGTACTGGAGGAAGCTGACCTGTTCCGGCGAGAAGTCCACGGTGCGCCGCAGCAGGTCGGCGACGCTGTTCACCAGCGGCTCCGGGATCGGCAGCGGCGGCTTGCCGGCGACCCTGATCGCCTGGCTGAGCAGCACGACCCCGTCGCCGGCGACGTTGAAGGTGCCGTGGACGGCCTTGCCGAGGGTGGCGAGCAGCAGCGCCCGCTCCGCGTCCGACTCGTGCAGGAACTGCAGCCGCGGGTCGAAGCCGAACACGGTGGGGCAGACGGGCAGCTCGAAGTAGCGGGTGAGGGGGTTGTCGACCGTCGGGCCGACCTGGTTGGCGAGCCGCAGCACCGTGACGGTGACGTCGGGCCGGCGCCGGTCGAAGGAACGGACGTAGTCTTCGACCTCGATCGCGTCCCGGCCGAAGCCGTGCCTCGGCGCCTCGTGCGGCAGGCCCTCGGTCCAGACGGCCGGGTCCCCAGGGGCCGCCCCGTAGATTGCGGTGGTCGACTTGAGCACCAGCCGGCGCAGGTCGGGCGCGTGGTAGGCGGCGGCGAGGAGCTGCATGGTGCCGAGCACGTTGCGCTCCTTCATGGTCGCCCGGCCGCCGGCCGCACGCGGTTCGGCGGTCACGCCCAGATGCACGCAGGTGTCGATGCCGGCCGACTGGACGGCCCGGACGACCGCGGGGCTGCGCAGGTCGACCTTGAGGGACTCCACCTTGGCGGGGAACGACACCGGCGGGTCGCGGTCGTCGAGCGCCACTACCGCCGCCACCGCCGGGTCCCCCGCCAGGGCACCGACCAGCCGCCGCCCGGTCGACCGGGCCGCCCCGGTCACCAGGATCCGCCGCCCGCCCATCACGCTGTGACTCGGGCGACCACCACCGGGTCGCCGGAGCGGGCGTTGAGACGCTCGGCCGCTCGTCCCTGGTTCACGGCCACCGCCAGGGAGCGGAACGAGTCCTCGTGCAGCACCAGCCGGCCGGCCGGCACCGAGCTGAACGTCTCCTCGAACGGCAGCCGGTAGGTCTGGCCGCCGATGTGGACCTCGACCGGGTCGCCGATCCCGACGCCGACGCGGTCCAGCTCCTCCCGGCTGAGGTTCAGGGAGAGGTTGCCGAAGTGGTCGACCAGCAGCACCGCGCCGTGGAGCTGGCCACCCTCGACCCGCGATGCCAGGGGGGTGAGCCGCACCAGGCCGGCCGGGTCGACCGCCGGACCCAGCTCGGCCGGCGCGACGCCGGCGGCGAGGTGGGCGGCCGCCGGCGCGAACACGTCGCGGCCGTGGAAGGTCCTCGACACCGGCTCAAGCCGGTAGGCGCGCTTTTCGAGGGCATGGACCCGCTCGACGCCGCCGAGCCGCTCGGCCGCCCAGACCAGCAGGCCGTTGTCCGGGCCGACCAGCACCTGCCCGCCGGCCTCCACGGCCACCATCCCCCGCTCGCCGCCCACCGTCGGGTCGACCACGGCCAGGTGCACCGCCCTCGGCAGGAACGGCACCGACTGCGCCAGCAGCGTGGCGCCGTGCCGCACGTCCTGGGGCCGGATGGCGTGGCTCAGGTCGATGACCCTGGCGTTGGGCGCGATCCTGGCGATCACGCCGTGGCAGACGCCGACGAAGTGGTCCTCCAACCCGTAGTCGGACAGGAAGGTGATGTTGTCGTACCCGGCCATCGATGGGTCGCCTTCGCGAACGCTCGTGGGGGCACATCCTAGTCGCGTCGGCGGTCGGCGACTACCGCGGGCGCGGTAGCGCGCCGGGCCACCGCTGCTCCCACGGGTGCAGTCGCAGTGCCTTCCGCCGGACGACGACGCCGCGGCCACACCGCGGCAAGCTGGCCCCATGATGAGCGACAAC
>DASYRU010000221.1:0-6269 GCA_036004165.1 Actinomycetota bacterium | reverse complement strand
GCGGCCCGGGACGGGTGTCGGTGGGCACCGCCAGGGAGGCCTGCTCGAGGTCGCCCTCGGGGTTGCCGGTGGAGAACTCGCCGTAGCCGGGGGCGAAGACCTTGTCCTCGCGCTGCCCGTCCATGTGCAGCTCGCTGGCGGTGAAGGCGCCGTTGACCGGGCCGCTGGGGCCGGACACGGTCTGGCCGACGGCCTTGACGGTGACCTCCTCGAAGACCAGGCCGGGGATGTTCTCCGACCGGTAGGCGGTACCGACCGTTGGGCTGGCCGGCATGATCATCGCGGCCGGCCCGTCCCTGCCGGCCTGCCAGGTACCGGAGGTGTCCTTGAGGACGCCGTTCTGGTAGTTGAAGACGTCCTCGCCGAAGTACCAGACGGAGCCGTCGTCGGCCTGCGCGAACCAGTCAAGCGCGACCTCGTCGATGCGGCCGTCGGAGAAGGCGAGGTACTGCATCACCACCGTCTGGACCTGCTGGCCGTTCCAGGTGATGGGCTTGGTGTCGTGCAGTCGGGTGAACTCGGTGCGGAACGGCTTGCCGTCCACCTGGCCGCCGTAGATGACCTGGTCGAGGTTGCTGCTGGGGTGCAGCGGGTGGGTGACGGAGGTCGGGTTGGAGAACTTCGGTCTGGTGAGGTCCACCCGTCGGCTGTCCGGTGCCAGCTGCAGACACCCGCTGCCGTTCTCGGGCTTGATGCAGGTCGGAGCCGCGGGCAGGTTGTCCTTGGAGCTGGAGGACCGGCCCGATCCGCCGCAGGCGCCGGCCGCCAACGCCACGGCGAGGCCGATGCACACCAGCGCGGCGCGCGGCCGCCGCCTCGGTGTCTTGCGCCGCACGGTCCGCTCCCTTCGCTGCCGGTGGCTGCTTGGCCGCACCGGGTCCAGCGCAGCGTGACGGGTGGCGCCTGAGCGGACACTGAACGTTGCTTAAAGAAGTTCGCGCACTACCATGACGTGCACCTGATCGCCTTCAGGGATCCCGTGGTCTAGGTAGCGCGCGAACTTCTTTAAGGCCGGTTCAGTCGCCGGGTGCGGCCACGCCGGGGAAGCGCAGCTGCAGGCGGGCGCCGCCGAAGGGGCTGTCGCCGATGCCGATCGTGCCGCCGTGGGCCGCGACCAGCTCGGCGACGATCGCCAGACCCAGCCCGCTGCCGCCGGCGTCGCGGCTGCGGGCGTCGTCCAGGCGGACGAACCGCTGCAGGACGCGTTCGCGGTCGGCCACCGGGATGCCGGGCCCGTCGTCGTCCACCCCAAGGACCACGGCGCCGTCCTGCTGGTGGCCGAGCGCGAACCAGACGCGGGTGCCGGCGTGCCTGGCGGCGTTGTCGCCGAGGTTGCGGAGCACCCGCCGCAGGCCGGCGACGTCACCGTCGATGCGGCCGGCGGAGACCGCGGTGGTGTCGATCTGGAGGTCGGTCGCGTTCCGCAGGTGGCGGGCCTCGTCGAACACCAGGTCGTCGAGGTCGACGGGCCGCCGCCGCAGCTGCAGGGTGTGTTCGTCGGCCTGGGCCAGCAGCAGCAGGTCCTCGATGAGCCGCTGGATACGCAGGTCCTCGGCGAGGACCGTCGCCGCCAGCTCCATGGTGCTGCTGCGGTCGGGGTGGACGAGGGCGACCTCGGCGTGCTGGCGGATCGAGGCGACCGGCGAGCGCAGCTCATGGGAGGCGTCGGAGATGAAGCGCCGCTGCTGGTCATGCGCGCGCTCGAGCCGGCCGAGCATCCGGTTCATGGTCGTGGCCAGGCGGGCGATCTCGTCGCTGCCTGGCGGGTCCGGGACCCGCCGGTGCAGTTGGGCGGCGGAGATCTCGTCGACCTCGCGGCGGATCGCCTCCACCGGCGCCAGCGCCCGCCCCACGACCCTCCAGGTGGTGGCGGTGACCAGCAGCAACAGCACGGGCAGTCCCGCGGCGAGCAGGCCGCTGACGATCCGGGTCGACTCGCCGACCGTGTCCATGGTGCGCGCGACCACGACGGTGCGCCGGCCCTCTGGGGTGTCGGCGGCGGTGGCGACGGCCAGGAAGTCGTCGTCGTTGTCGATCGGCACCCTGAGCTGGACCGATTCGCCGGGCCGCAGGCGGGCGACCGGCGGCAGTCCCTGCACGTTGGGGCTGGAGGCGACCACCTGGCCGTCCTGGTCGAGGACCTGGACGAGCAGGTCTTCGGCATCGTCGGCCCGCAGCTCGCCTGGCCGGATGCCCGACTCCAGGATGGCTGCCACGTCCGCGGCGCGCAGCCGGGCCGCGGTGCGCACCTCGCGGGTGAGCGTGTCCCGCAGCACCGCCACCAGCGTCACGGCGCCCACGGTCATGGCCACGCCGACAACCACGGCGGCCGCCACGGTGGTGCGCACCCGGACCGTCCCCGCCCGTGCCCGCAGCGGAGCGGTCCAGGACCGCCGCCGGTCAGCCGCCATGGGCCGCCAACCGGTAGCCGGCGCCGCGGAGGGTGTGGATCGTGTCGCGCCCGAACGGGCGGTCCAGCTTGATGCGCAGGCGCCGCACGTAGACCTCGACGATGTTGGGGTCGCCCTCGAAGTCGTAGTCCCAGACGTGCTGGAGGATCTCGCGCTTGGAGAGGACCTCGCCGCGGCGGCGCAGCAGGAACTCCAGCAGCGCGAACTCCCGCGGGGTGAGCTCGACCTCGACGTCCCCTCGCGACGCCCGCCTGGCCGACGGATCCAGGCGGAGGTCGCCCGCCTCCAGCACGGCCGGCCGCTGCGGGGCGCCCCGACGCAGCAGCGCCCGGAGCCGGGCGACCAGGACCGCGTAGGAGAACGGCTTGGTGAGGTAGTCGTCGGCGCCGGTGTCCAACGCCTCGACCTGGTCCCATTCGCCCCCCTTGGCGGTGAGCATCAGGATCGGCGTCCAGATCCCTTCCCGCCGCAGCGTCTCGCAGATCCGGTAGCCGTTGACGCCGGGCAGCATGATGTCCAGGACGATCGCGTCGTAGGGGTGCTCCCGGGCCATCCACAGCCCGTCGGTGCCGTCCAGCGCCACGTCCACCGCGAACCCCTCGGCCTCCAGCCCGTTGCGGAGCCCGGCGGCCAGCCGCCGCTCGTCCTCCACCACCAGCGCCCGCATCGCGCTCCTCTCCACAGGGTCGAGCAACGATCCTGACGCGCTGCGGCTGAACGGCCGCTGAACCAGCGCGCTGGCGGCTCAGCCGGCCGACGCCAGCGCGGCGTCCACCACGGTCTGGGCCTCGGCGATGATCCGCTCCAGGTGCTCCTCGCCCAGGAAGCTCTCCGCGTAGATCTTGTAGACGTCCTCGGTGCCGGACGGGCGGGCGGCGAACCAGCCGTGCTCGGTGGTGACCTTGACCCCGCCGATCGCCGCGCCGTTGCCGGGCGCCGAGGTGAGCACCCCGGTGATCGGCTCGCCGGCCAGCTCGTCGGCGGCGACGTGCTCGGGCGACAGCTTGCCGAGCGCCGCCTTCTGCTGCGGCGTGGCCGGCGCGTCCACGCGGCGGTAGGCGGGGCTGCCGAAGCGGGCGGCCAGCCGCTGGTAGCGGTCGCCCGGGTCGCCGCCCTGGGCGGTCATCTCGGCCGCCAGCAGGCACAGCACGATCCCGTCCTTGTCGGTGGTCCAGGCGGCGCCGTCGCGGCGCAGGAACGACGCCCCGGCGCTCTCCTCGCCGCCGAACCCGATCGAGCCGTCCAGCAGCCCGTCCACGAACCACTTGAAGCCGACCGGCACCTCGACCAGCCGCCGACGGAGGTCGGCGACGACCCGGTCGATCATGCCGCTCGACACCAGCGTCTTGCCCACCCCGGTCCCGGCCGGCCAGCCGCGCTGCCCGCCGAACAGGTAGGCGATCGCCACCGCCAGGTAGTGGTTGGGGTTGAGCAGGCCGGCGCGGGAGGTGACGATGCCGTGCCGGTCGGCGTCGGCGTCGTTGCCGAAGGCCACGTCGAAGCGGTCCTTGAGGGCGATCAGGCCGGCCATCGCATACGGCGAGGAGCAGTCCATGCGGATCTTGCCGTCCCAGTCCAGCGGCATGAACCGGAAGGTCGGGTCGACCCGGTCGTTGGTGACCTCCAGGTCGAGGTCGTGCCGCTCGGCGATGGCGGCCCAGTAGGCGACGCTGGCGCCGCCGAGCGGGTCGACGCCCAGCCGCAGGCCGCTGCCGCGGATCGCCTCCAGGTCGACCACCGCCCGCAGGTCGCCGACGTAGGCCGACACGTAGTCGTGGCGGTGCACGGTGGCACCGCCGACGGCGCGCTCGTACGGCACCCGTCGCACGCCGTCCACGCCGTCGGCCAGCAGCTGGTTGGCCTGGTCCTGGATCCAGCCGGTGACGTCGGTGTCGGCCGGGCCGCCGTTCGGCGGGTTGTACTTGAAGCCGCCGTCCTCCGGCGGGTTGTGCGACGGGGTCACCACGATGCCGTCGGCCAGGCCCTCGCGGCGGCCGCGGTTCCAGCTCAGGATCGCGTGGGAGAGCGCCGGCGTCGGCGTGTAGCCGCCGGCGCTGTCGACCATCACGTCGATCTGGTGGGCTGCCAGCACCTCCAGGGCGCTGCGGAAGGCGGGCTCGGACAGCGCGTGGGTGTCGCGGGCCAGGTACAGCGGCCCGTCGATGCCCTGCTGGCGGCGCCAGCGGCAGATGGCCTCGGTCATCGCCAGGATGTGGGTCTCGTTGAAGGCGAGGTTGAAGGCCGAACCGCGATGGCCGGAGGTGCCGAACGCCACCCGCTGGCCCGGCACCGAGGGGTCGGGTCGTTCCTGGTAGTAGGCGCGGACCAGCCGGTCCACGTCGACCAGCATCGACGCCTCGGGACGCCGTCCGGCGTGCTGGCTTACGGTGGTCACGATGGCGTTGTCCCTTCGCTGTGCGCTGCTGCGGCCGGTGCACGTGCAGTGCAAGCATCCACCGACCAACCAGCCCGACACCAGTACCGTCCGACAGAAGGGGATCGACGATGCGCGCGTTCGTGATCACCGGGCCGCGACAGGGCCGCGTCGTGGACGTCGCCGAGCCGGCGCCTGGACCTGGCCAGGTGGTCGTCGACGTCGAGGCGGTCGGGGTGTGCGGCACCGACCTCGAGCTGTTCGCCGGCACCATGCCGTACCTGGCCGACGGGCTGGCGGCCTACCCGCTGCGCCCCGGCCACGAGTGGGCCGGCATGGTCGCCGCGGTCGGCGCCGGCGTCGGCGCCGACTTGGTGGGCGTGCGGGTCACCGGGGACACGATGCTCGGCTGCGGCAGGTGCGCGCGCTGCCGTTCGGGGCGGCACCACGTCTGCGCCGACCGCTTCGAGATCGGGATCCGCGGCGGCTGGCCCGGCGCGCTCGCGGAGCGGCTGCCGGTGCCCGCCGGCGCCCTGCGCCGCCTGCCCGCCGGGATGCCCGCCAGCACCGGTGCGCTGGTGGAGCCGGGCGGGTGCGCGCTGCGGGCGGTCGACGCGGCGGGCGCGCGGGCGGGACGGCGGCTGCTGGTCTACGGCACGGGCACGCTGGGGCTGCTGGCGGCGCAGTTCGCCCTCGCCAGGGGCGCGGTCGTGGAGGTCGTCGGGCTGGTCGCGGCCTCGCTGGAGCTCGCCCGCCGCCTCGGCGTCAACGCGGCCCACGGCGCGGACGAGCCGCTGGGGGGCGGCTACGACGCCGTGATCGACGCCACCAACTCCCCGGCGGTGCCCGCCAGCATCCTGCGGCAGGTGGAGCCGGCCGGTCGGGTGGTGCTGGTCGGGCTCGCCGAGCGGCCGAGCGTGGCCGACCTGCGCGAGGTGGTCCTGAACGACCTGACCGTGGTGGGGATCCTCGGCGCCTCGGCGGGCCTGGACGGCGCCGTCGAGCTGCTGGCCGGCGGGCGGGTGCAGACCCAGCCGCTGATCGCCGCGACGGTGTCGCTGGAGGAGGTCGCCGACGTGCTCGGCGGGAGCCGGCCCGGCCGCGACGGTCCCGCCCCGAAGGTCCAGGTCGATCCGCGCCGCTAGCAACCTGACCCCTCACCCGGGGAGCTCGAGCCAGGCGTCGGCGCCGTCGTCGAGGTTGGCCGCGTGCGCGCCGCCGCCGTGGGCGCGGGCGATCAGCTCGACGATCGCGAGGCCCAGCCCGGCGCCGCCGCCGGCCCGCGCCGGGTCGGCCCGGCTGAACGGCTCGAACGCGTGCCCGATGAAGTCGGGAGGGAACCCCTGCCCCTGATCGCGGACGTGCAGCTCGATCCGGCCGTCGTGGCGGTGTGCCTGCAGCAGGATGCGGCCGCCGCCGTGCCGCAGGGCGTTCTCGACCAGGTTGCCGAGCGCCTGCTCGGCGCGGAGGCGGTCCACCGACAG
>DASYRU010000220.1:0-5950 GCA_036004165.1 Actinomycetota bacterium | reverse complement strand
GCTCGACCAGGCATTGGCTCATGGCCGCCACGGTCGCGATCTCCCCCATCGTCGGCAGGCCGTCGCAGATGCGCAGCTCGACCGTGCCGAATCCGGGGTGCGGGCGGATGTCCCACCAGACCTCACGGATCGTTCGGATCGTCTTGGCCGAGATCAGCGTGTCCATGAACTGCTCGAACTGATCCCAGCCGGAGAGCTGGTAGGGCAGACCGGCGGTCGGCAGGCCCTCGAACACCTTGCTGCGGCAGGATGCCAGCCCGGTGTCCTGGCCCTCCCAGTAGGGACTGGAGGCGGAGAGGGCCAGGAAATGCGGGATGTAGCCGCAGAGGGCGTTGACGATCGCGATCGCCTTCTCGGGCGAGCGCACGCCGACGTGCACGTGGATGCCGAAGATCTGCATGCGCCTGGCCATCCACTGCATGTCCTCGACCAGCTGGTGGTAGCGGGGGTTCGGGCTGACGTCCTGCTTGGCGGGATCCGAGAACGGGTGGCTGCCCGAGCACATCAGCTCGAGGCCGCGCTCCTCCACCAGCGGGTACAGCTCGTTCAGCGTGCCGGTCAGGTCCTGGCGGGCCTCGTCCGCCGTCGAGCAGATGCCGGTGATGATCTCGATGGTCGACTCGAGCAGCTCGTGCTTGGCCTTGGGGTGCTCACCGCCAGGATGGTCGCGGCCCAGCACGGACAGCACGTCCGACGCGCCGCTGCGCAGTTCGCGCGTCCCCCGGTCGACGAGCTCGAGCTCGACCTCGACGCCGAGGCTGGAGCGCTCAGAAGACCTGAAATCGATCTGCACGGGGGATTCCCCTTGTCTGCTGCCTGATGCCGGGATGATACCGGCCCGGATCGTCGATGTGGAAAAGCAAGCCGGTCGAAACCGCTCGTCGGAGCATGTTTCCCACCTTTGCCCCAGAACGTCGGTCGGGCATGCCCGACGCGCATGCGAGGGCCTGCCCAAGGCCGCAGCGTCGGTGTATGCGACGTCGATACCCGACCGACGTTCTGGTTCCGTTCGACTTTGTTCCGGGCGGCCTCGGTAATACTGTAATTACGTGCAGCCAGAGCAAATGGTTCGGGAGGTGGCCGGCTGGCTGGAGCAGCGGCTGCCGGCCGGCTGGTTCACCGGACCGCCAGAGGTGACCGTGGACGGCGAGGAGATCCTCGTCGTCGGCGCGCTGCCCGAGGGCGAGGGCGACGTCCTGCAGCGGGCCAGGCGCTTCCGCGAGGAGACCAGGGAGCAGCGGGTGCGCCTGGCCGCCCAGCTGGAGCGGCGTTTCAGGCGCACGGTGTCGTGGGGGGTGGTGTGCGGCGGCGAGCGCCTGCTGTTCACCACGCTGAGCGTCCCGGTGATGACCCGGCTGCGCCTCGGCGAGCGCCGGGTGCTCGACACCCTGATCGACGCCGGGGTCGCTCGCAGCCGCAGCGACGCCCTCGCCTGGTGCGTGCGGCTGGTCGGCACCCACCAGGCCGACTGGATCCGCGAGCTGCGGGCCGCCCTGGTCGCGGTCAAGCAGGTACGGGCCCGCGGGCCGGACGCCTGACCCTGGTGCCGGCGCCGGTCAGCTCGAGCGCCGTTCCAGCCACGAGAGCAGGGTCCGGACGGCGGCGCCGGTGGAGCCCTTGCCCAGGTAGCCGTCCTCGGAGTCGGAGCGGGCCGGGCCGGCGATGTCCAGGTGGACCCAGGGCCGGCCGTCCACGAACTCCTGCAGGAACAGCCCGGCGACCAGCGCCCCACCGTAGCGGTCGCCGACGTTCTTCAGGTCGGCGATGTCGCTCTCGATCTCCCGGTGGTACTCGGGCGGCAGGGGCAGCCGCCAGGCCGGCTCGCCAGCCTCGCCGGCCGCCTCCAACAGCTCGGCCGCCAATGCCTCGTCGTTGCCCATCAGCCCCGCGTAGCGGGTGCCGAGAGCGATCATGCACGCGCCGGTGAGGGTGGCCACGTCCACGATCGCGTCTGGCTTGGCGGCCGCCCCGACGGCGAGCGCGTCGGCCATCACCAGCCGCCCCTCGGCGTCGGTGTTGAGCACTTCGACGGTCTTGCCGTTCTTCATGGTGAGCACGTCCCCCGGCCGGGTCGCCCGGCCCGACGGCATGTTCTCGGCCGTGGCGAGGTAGCCGGTGACCGCCACCTTGACGCCCAGGTCGGCCAGCGCGCTCATCGTCCCGAGGACCGCCGCCGCCCCCGACATGTCGGTCTTCATGGTCTTCATGCCGTCGGGCGGCTTCAGCGACAGCCCGCCAGAGTCGAAGGTGATGCCCTTGCCGACCAGCACGACCTTGCCGGAGGCACCGCGCGGACGGTAGCGCAGCTCCACCAGGCGCGGCGGGTGGTCGGCGCCCTGGCCGACCCCGACGATGCCACCGAATCCCTCCCTGGCGAGCGCCCGCTCGTCCTTGACGCTCACGGTGACGCCCTTGCCCCCCAGCAGCCTGCGGGCGGCGGCGGCCAGGTCGTCCGGGTGCATGGCGTTGGCGGGCTCGTTGGAGAGGTCGCGCGCCAGGTTGGTGGCCGCCGCCCTCGCCTGGCCGGCGGCCACCGCCGCCCCGAGCGCCTCCCGCCCCCCGGAGCCCCCGGTGGCAAGGGCCAGGCCGGTCAGGCCGCTGGGGCGGCCGGCCCCGTTGGCGGTCGCCTTCTTGTACTTGTCGAAGCGGTAGGCGGCCAGCAGCGCCCCTTCGGTCAGCGCCCGCACCGCGGCGGCCGGGTCGGCGGGCAGGACCTGGGGCAGGGTGGTGACCGCCCGTCGGGCACCGCCGGCCTGCCGGACGACCGCCGCGGCGGCGCGGCGCAGCACCTCGAGGTCGACCTTCGCCCGTTCGCCCACCCCGACCAGCAGCAGCGTGGTGGCGGGCAGGCGGCCGAGGGTCGGCAGGGCGACCGCCTCGCCGACCTTGCCGGTGAAACCGCGCCCCTCCAGCAGGGGGACGACCGGCGCGGCGAGGCGCTGCACCGCCTCCTCGGCGCCCGGCCCCAGCTCGACGCCGGCGAAGACCGGGACGGCGAGCAGATCGGCCTTGGCGGCGACCGCGTCGGCCCTTGCGAGGGTGACCTTGAGCATCGAGCCTCCAACCCGCGTGCAGGATCTGGGCGCCAAGTCTAGTCTCGCGCTCGAACGAGGGAGGTGCAGCGTGGAATGGCGTCGGCTGGCCGACCTGATCGCCTTCGACGAGCGACGGCTCGCCAAGCACCGGGTGTTCGAGACCGACCGGACCCTGACCGACCTGTACTGCCTCGACCCCGGCCAGGAGCAGCTCCTCCTGGTCCACGAGGGGTCCGACAAGGTGCTGCTGGTGATGGCGGGGCGGGTGCTGGTGCGGGTCGACGAGGAGACTGCCGAGGTCGGGCAGTACGAGGCGGTCCTCGCGCCGGCCGGGTCCAAGCATGCCCTCAAGAACCTCGGCCCCGACCCGGCCGTGCTGGTGGTGTTCGTCGGCCCCCGGCTAGCCTGACAGGGTCCTGTCGAGCCAGCGGTTGAGGGGGACCAGCGCCCGCCAGTCCTCCACCAGGCGGTCGAGCAGCTCGCCGGTGAGCATGAAGGGCCCACGCTCGTGGTGGCGGTGCAGCGTGAAGGAGCGGGCCCGCAGCAGGTCGGCGAGCGGATGGTCGGCCGGATAGGGCTTCGGCATGCGCTGCAACGGATCCAGCCACTGCTCCATGCCGCGGCCGGCGGCCCGCCGCAGGATCGAGGCCAGCTCCGCCCCGCCGTCGCTCCCGGCGAGCGCCGCCCGCACCCGCTCCAGCTCGGGACGGGCCGGATGGTAGAGGCCGCCGGCCGCGTACAGCCCCTCCGGACCGAGGTTGACGAAGTAGCCGACCTCGACCACCCCGTCGGCCGGCGCACGGTGGGCGACGTGGCCGCTCATCGACGTCTTGTAGGGGGTCTTGTCCTTGCTGAAGCGCAGGTCGCGGTAGATGCGGAGCACCTTCGGCTGCCCCAGCTCCGGCGCGCTCCTGCGCAGCCGCTCGGCGGCCGCGTCCAGCAGGGCGGCGAACGGCGCCTGCACCCGCTCCTGGAAGAGCCGCTTGTGGGCGTCGAAGAACTCCTTGGTGTTGCGTTCCTCGAGGTCCTCCAGGAACGCCAGGCCCTCGTCGGGCATCCCGGCGAACACCGCCGCGCTCGCTCCGCTCACCTGGGCACCTCCCTGCGGCCGACCGCCAGCATGGCAAGAAAGGATACGGCGAAGGCGGGGATCGACGCGCCTAGCCAGGGCAGCCGCCCGGAGAGCGGGAACGGCAGGTGGAGCAGGTCGGCGAAGAGGCCGCGCAGCAGCGTCACCCAGGCCTCGACGGAGCCCGGGTTGATCCAGTTGTAGACCAGGAACCCGAGCAGCCAGACCAGCAACGCCGCCCAGCGCACGCCACGGTAGGGCCCGTCGGCGCGGTACATGGCGGGCACCTGGTAGCGGCGGCGGGCGAGCACGAAGTAGTCGGCCGCCAGCACCCCGAACAACGGCACGAACAGCGCCCCCAGCAGGAACAGGAAGCTCTCGTAGCGGGACAGGTCGGCGACCAGGGCGGCCAGGCCGGTGGCGACCACGCCGAGGACCAGGACCAGGCGCCGGCCGGGCAGCCGGGGCGCGGCGTTCTGCAGGCTGACCCCGGTCGAGTAGAGGTTGGCGAACACCTCGTCGGCCTCGTCGACCACCAGCACGGCCATGGCGAGCAGCCCGACCGGGACGGCGATCACCGCCGCGATCACGTCGCCCTGGCCGATGCTGAGCAGGAACAGGACGCCGAGCGCGTAGAACCAGACCTGCGCGAGGAAGTAGCCGGTGGCGGTGCCCCAGAAGGTGGCCTTGGCGGAGCGGCCGAAGCGGGCGTAGTCGGCCACCAGCGGCACCCACGAGATCGGCAGCGCGATGGCGATGTCGACCCCCGCCCAGAACGAGAGGCCTCCCTGGCCGGCCTGGTCGGCCAGCCGGCCCAGGTCGAAGCGGGCCAGCGCGTACCAGGTCAGGTAGCCGGTGGAGGCGAGCACGGCCCAGATGGCGAACCGCTCCAGCCACTGGCGGATGACCCGCAGCGGCCCTGCGACCGCCATGGCGGTGGTGACCACGCCGAACACCAGCACCCACAGCAGCCGGCCGCGGAAGCCGAAGACCCGCTCGGAGACCGCGGCGGCGGCGCTGGCGATCACGAACAGCTCGAAGGTCGCCCAGCCGAGGTTCTGCACCACGTTGCAGGCGGTGGGCAGCAGCGAGCCGCGCACGCCGAGCGGCGCACGGTACAGGACCATGGTGGGCACCCCGGTCTCGGAGGCCGGCACGGCGGCCAGCCCGAGCAGGAGGTTGCCGATGGCGGCGCCGAGCACGGTGGCCAGGAGCGCCTGCCGCAGGCCGAGCGCCGGCACCAGCAGGGCGCCGGCGACCAGCACCAGCAGGCTGACGCCGAGGTTGCCCCAAAGCACCGCCTGGTCGAGGAAGCCGAGCACCCGCCGCTCGCGCGGCACCGGGTCGATGCCCCATTCGGGCGCTCGCTGGAGGTGGACGGACGGTTGGCCGGATGCGGTCACGGCTCCTCCCTTCGCCGGTACTAACCGGATCAGGTTCGAAGGGTCGCCGACCGCTCGTCGGCCTCTCAGCCCGGTGCGCCGGGCTCCCCTGGGCGCCTCCGTCGAAGGCCCACGGCAACCATAGCCACGAGCCCCTGGCGCGGCAAGGCGTCCGCGCCAGCCTCGGCCTACAGCTCCAGGCCGAGCAGCCGGTCGACGAACTGCCGGTAGCCGCGCAGCGCCAGGCGCAGGTCCTCGGTGGAGCCCTCGGCGGCGACGCCGTGGAGCTGGCCACGCTGCGCCTGCAGGGCCCCGATCACCTGCTGCACCAGCTCCTCGACGAAGCGGCCGGCCTCCTCGACGGCCTGGCGCGGCTCGTCGACGAAGCCTGCCTGGATGTCGAGGAAGCGGCTGCGGACGTCGGTGGCGTCCAGCGAGGCGAGCAGGGTCGCCGGCGGCGCCGG
>DASYRU010000219.1:0-4612 GCA_036004165.1 Actinomycetota bacterium | reverse complement strand
CTCCTCCGCCACCGGTCCGCTCGCGCTGCTGCTGTTCGTCCAGGACGCGACCGGCTCGTTCGCGCAGGCCGGCGCCGTCTCCGCCGCCACCCTGCTCACCAACGGGCTGTTCGCCCCGGTCAGGGGCCGGCTGGTGGACCGCCACGGCCAGCGGCGCAGCCTGCCGCCGCTGGCGGTCGCCTTCGCCGCCGCCCTTGCCGGCGTGGTCGTGGTGGCCCGGCCGGGACCGGTCGGGGGCGCGGCCACGGTGGCGCTGGCCGCGGCTGCCGGGGCCACCGTCCCGCCGCTCGGCCCGGCCATGCGGGTGCTGTGGGTGTCGCTGGTCGGCCGGGGACCGCAGCTCCAGACCGCCTACGCGCTCGACGCCGTGCTCGAGGAGACGCTGTACGTCCTTGGACCGCTGCTTGCGGCCGGGCTGGCCGCCACGGTGGACCCGGCGGCCGGGCTGCTGGCCGCGGCCGGGCTGGCACTGGTCGGGACGGCCGGCTTCGTGGTCTCGCCGGTGTCGCGGGCCTGGACCCCGAGCCCGGCGGGCTCGGCCGGCTGGGCGGGGGCGATGAGCGCGCGCGGCATGCGGACGCTGGCGCTGACCCTCGTCGGCGTCGGCGCCGCCACCGGCATCTGGAACATCGGGCTGGTCGCCGCGGCCAGGCGGGAGGGGGCGACGGAGGCGGCCGGCGTCCTGCTGGCCGCCTGGGCGGCGGCCAGCGCCGTCGGCGGCCTCTGGTACGGCTCGCGCACCTGGCGAGGGGCCACCGGGCGACGCTTCCTCGCCCTGCTCGGGCTGCTGGTGCTCGCCAGCGCACCGATGGCGGCGGCGTCGTCGCTGGTGGCCCTCGGGGCGGTGGTGGTGGCGGTCGGGCTGACGACGGCCCCGCTGGAGAGCTCTGCCTTCGTGCTGGCGGCCGAGCTGGCGCCACCTGGCACGCTGACCGAGTCGGCCACCTGGGTGAGCACCGCGCTCAACGTCACCGCGGCGGCCGGCTTCGCGGTCGCCGGCGTCCTGCTCGACCGGGCAGGCGTCTCCCTGGCGCTTGCCGCCGCCTGGGCGTGCGCCATCGTCGCCCTGCTGGTCGCCCTTGCCGGCCGCGGCAGCCTCGGCGCCGCCCCCTACCAGGGCAAGCACGTGGCCAAGCAGAGCGGGGCTCGACAGCCGGGGTGGGCACGGCGCATGCTCTCGTGATATCGCGCGATATCGGATGGAGGCATCGCGATGGCGGAGTTCCCTCGCCTGGTCCTGAAGGCGTTCCGCAGCCTCAGCGAGGACGAGCAGGAGACCCTCGTGCGCGAGTGGTTCGGCGCCAGGCCCGCGGCCTGGCTACCGCCCGGGGAGCTGATGCAGGCGCTCGAGCAGCTCCCCACGCACGGCCCGCAGCGGGTCGAGCTCGCTCAAGCCGCCGGCATGGAGACCGGCGGCCCCTGGCAGAGCGTCCCGGTACGCCTCTCCACCGAGCAGCACGAGCGCCTCAAGCAGTGGTGCCAGGCCAACGGCTTCACCATGGCCGTGGTGCTGCGCGGCCTGGTCGCCCGTTTCCTCGACGACCAGGCCGGTCGGCGTCCCCGCTCCGGCAGCGCCGGCCCCGGGGCGGCCGAGTAGGCCAGGGAGGTCTCCCCTGGTTGGCTAGACCGAGGCGGCGGCCTCGCCGACCAGCTCGGCCAGGGTCGGGTGCACGTGGGCGACCCTGGCCAGCTGCCAGTACTCGGCCTCCAGATGCATGGCAAGGGCGACCTGGGCGATCACCTCGGTGGCGCCGACCCCGACCATGTGGGCGCCGAGGATCTCGCCGAACTCGGTGTCGACCACCAGCTTCAGCGCGCCGGCGGCCCGGTCGAGCGTGATCGCTCTCGGGTTGGCCGCCAGGTCGGCGAAGCCGACCCCCACCTGGAGTCCTCGCTCGGTCGCCTCCTGCTCGGTGAGGCCCACCGCGGCCAGCTCCGGTTCGGTGTTGACGCTCCTCGGCAGGCGTTCCTGCCGGACCTTCTCCGCGCCGCCGAGCGCGTTGGCGGCCGCCACCTCCCCCTGGCGGCGTGCGCGGTTGGAGAGCCAGCGGGGGCCGGTCACGTCGCCGGCGGCCCAGACGCCTTGGAGGCTCGTCCGGCAGGTGTCGTCCACCTCGAGGCCCGGCAGGTTCGGTTCCCTGGTGTCGGCCGACAGCACCAGCTCCGCGCCGGCGTCGGGGACCTCGGCGGCGAAGGTGACGCCGCGCTCCTCCAGCGACAGCTGCAGGAAGCCGGCGAGGTCGGCGTCCTCCTCCGGGAGGATGCGCTGGCCGGGGACCACCACGGTGACCGAGCTGCCGGCGGCGGCGAACAGGTCGGCCCATTCCAGCGAGAAGCGCCCGGCGCCCATCACCAGCAGGCTGTCGGGGACCCGCGACAGCCCCATGACGCCGTCGTTGGACAGCATCCCCTCTGGCGCCAGCGAGCGCGCGCCGGCCGCGACCACCGCTGGCACGCCCTCGTGGCCGTCCACGCCGCCTGCTGCGACGGTGGCGCCGCGCGCCTCCACCGTCACGCCCGCATAGCCGAGGCGGGCGCGCAGCCCGCTCGCGACCGTCTCCGACGTCTTCGACGCCCACGCCTGCACCCGCTCCCAGACCAGCCTCGGCGGCCCTGCGTCGATCCCTGCGGCACCGGCGCGCCGCAGCTCGTGCAGGAACCCGGCAGCGGTGTGGTAGGCGGCCGACGGGATGCAGCCGGCGTGGACGCAGACCCCGCCGAGCAGCCCGCGTTCCACCAGCACGACCTGGGCGCCGAGCCGGGCCCCCTCGAGGGCGGCGGCGACCCCCGCCGGCCCTCCTCCGACGACCACCAGGTCAGCCATTGGCGACCGCCTCCTCCAACGCCGCGTGGATGTCGACCAGCCGCGGCCCGGCCCGGGTCACCCTGGCGGTCACCTCGCCGTCGACCGTCAGCTCGCGCTCGCCGTCGAGCGCCACCGTCCGGGCCCCGGCCAGCACGACCGGCTCACCGAGCGGCAGCAGCCGCCAGCCGGCGACCGGGACCAGCGCCACCACGCCAGGCGCGATCGCGGCGAGGATCTCGCGGCCCGCGCCGAGCTGCACGTGCAGGCCGGCCGGCTCGTCCACTCCGAGCGGGCGCAGCTGCCCGCCGATCGATGACAGCCCGACCGACCAGGGTGCCGCCCTGGTGAGCACCAGCTCGCGCACCCGCCCGGGATCCCAGATCGCGCGGGTGCCGACGAAGACGTCGAGGCAGGCGGCGGCGTCGATCAGCGCGACGTCGGTGGTGCCGCCGGCCAGCACCTCGATGCGCTTGACCCGCGTGCTGACCCGGTCGACGTCGACCGCGCCGGTGGCCACCAGGCCGGCCGCCATGCCGGCCACGGTCCCGTCGACCATGCTGGGAAAGACGTTGTTGGTCCCGGTCGAGATCGCCACCAGCGGCAGCTCGCCGCAGGCGGCCGCCACCGCCCGGCTGGTGCCGTCGCCGCCGAGGACCACCAGCGCCCCGACGCCCTCGGCGGCGAGCAGGCGCGCCGCCTCGGTGGAGTCGCTCGCCGAGCCGCGCGCCCGGTAGGGCAGCGGCTCCGTGGCCAGCGGCGGGGCCGATCCGTCCACCGCGGCGGCGACGATGCCGGCCCGGTCGGCCAGGTAGCGGACGCCGTCGACGCCGGTGGCGGCGAGGCCGTGCAGGACGCGGCGGACGACCGCCGCCTTCTCGTGGTTCGGCACCAGCGACGCGCGGGCGGTCAGCCGCCGGATGTCCCGTCCGGCCGCCGGGTTGGCGATCAGGCCGACCGTGGCGCGCACCGCCGGGCCCCCCGGCTACCCGACCGGGCCGGCGGCCAGGCGCTCGGCCAGCGCCTGCAGGAAGCGGGCCGCCGGCGCGCCGTCGACGATCCGGTGGTCGAAGGTCAGCGACAACCACATCGTCGGGCGGATCTCGACCTGGCCGTCGACCGCCAGCGGCTTGTCGAGCATGCGGCCGACCCCCAGGATCGCGCACTGGGGCGGGTTGACGATCGGGGTGAAGGCGTCCGCGCCGAACGCGCCGAGGTTCGAGATGGTGAAGGTGCCGCCCTCGATCTCGTCGAGCGCCAGCGTGCCCGCCTGCGCTTTGGCGACCAGCTCGGCGCGCGCGCGGGCGATCTCACCGAGCGGGCGGCTGTCGGCGTCGCGGATCACCGGCACGATCAGCCCATCCTCGAGGGCGACCGCGACGCCCATGTGCACCGCCTCCGAGGTGGCGATGCCCTGCTCGGTCAGGCTCGAGTTGAGCAGCGGATGCTCGCGCAGCAGTCGTGCGAGGACCTCCACCAGCAGGTCGGTGTAGGTCAGCCGGATGCCGGCCGCCGCCTCGAAACCTGCCGCCAGGGCGTCGCGCCTGGCGGCCAGGCCGCTCACCTCGGCCTCGTGGGCGATGGTGACCTGTGCCATCGTCCGAAGGCTGTCGCTCAGCCGCTCGGCGACCACCTTGCGGATGCCGGCGAAGGGCAGCAGGCTCGCCGGTGGGGTCGCCGCTGCCGGCTGGGCCGCGGCGAACGCCTCCACGTCCTCGGTGGTGACGCGCTTGCCCGGCGCGCTCGGCGGCACCATGGCGACGTCCACGCCGAGCTCCCGCGCGCGGCGCCGCGCGGCGGGCGACGCCG
>DASYRU010000218.1:0-3131 GCA_036004165.1 Actinomycetota bacterium | reverse complement strand
GCCGGAGGCGCCGCTGCGGATCGAGTGCTACGACATCTCCAACCTGCAGGGCAACCAGGTGGTCGGCTCGATGGTGGTGTTCGAGGACGGCCTGGCCCGCAAGTCGGAGTACCGGCGCTTCGAGGTCCGCTCCGTCGAGGGTCAGGACGACGTCGCCTCGCTGCGGGAGGTGCTGGGCCGCCGCCTCGCCCGCCTCGCCGCTGAGCGCTCCCAGCCCCCGACCGATCCGGCGGGCGAGCGGCGCAAGTTCGCCTACCCGCCGAACCTGATCGTGGTCGACGGCGGCCGGCCGCAGCTGTCGGCCGCCCTTGAGGCCGTCCGCGACTCGGCCGTCCCTCACCTGGCGGTGGTGTCGCTGGCCAAGCGGATGGAGGAGGTCTACCTGCCTGGCTCGCCCGACCCGGTGGTCGTCCCCCGCACCAGCGAGGCCCTGTACCTGCTGCAGCGGGTCCGCGACGAGGCCCACCGGTTCGCCATCGCCTACCACCGCAAGCTCCGCGGCCGCTCGATGACCCGCAGCGTCCTTGACGGCATCCCGGGGGTGGGGGAGAGCAGGCGCAAGCAGCTGGTCCGCCACTTCGGCTCCGCCCGCAGGGCCGCCAAGGCCACCATCGAGGAACTGGAGGAGGTCCCCGGCCTCGGCCCGCAACTTGCTAAGGTCATCTACGACCACCTGCACGGGATGGGGGGGTCCGGGGGGCTCGAGGAGCCGAAGGCGGTAGCCCCCCCGTCAACCAGGGGGGCCGGATGACCCAGGAGCTGCGCACCGAGGACCGGCTGCGGGCAGCCGCGCTCGAGTTCGTGGTGATCACCGGGCTGTCGGGCGCCGGGCGCTCGGAGGCGGCGAAGGTCCTCGAGGACCTCGGCTACTTCGTCATCGACAACCTCCCCCCTTCGCTGATCGGGCGGGTCGCCGAGCTGGCCGTGGTCGGCCGCGACCATGCACGGGTCGCGCTGGTGATGGACGCCCGCGGCGGCGCGCTCGCCGCCGACGTCTCCGAGCTGCCCCGCGCCCTCGACCAGCTCCGCCGCCAGCACATCAACCTGCGGGTGTTGTACCTGGAGGCCTCCGACGAGGTGCTGGTCCGCCGCTTCGAGGCGACCCGCCGGCGTCACCCGATGGCCGGCGAGGGGGTGGTGGAGTCGATCGCGCTGGAGCGCGACCTGCTCCGCGAGCTGCGCGCCGACGCCGACCTGGTGGTGGATACCAGCGACCTGAACGTCCATGAGCTGCGGGCCAAGATCCTGGCGGCGTTCGCCGACGAGGCGGCCGGCCTGCTGGTCACCGTGGCCTCGTTCGGGTTCAAGTACGGGCTGCCGCTGGACGCCGACATGGTGGTCGACGTCCGCTTCCTGCCGAACCCGCACTGGGTGCCAGAGCTGCGCCCCAAGCCGGGCACCGACCCGGCGGTCCGCGACTACGTGCTGGGCCAGCAGGACACCGGCCTGTTCATGGCCAGACTGGAGGCGCTGCTGGAGATCGCCCTGCCCGGCTACGTCCAGGAGGGCAAGCAGTACCTGACGGTCGCCATCGGCTGCACCGGCGGCAAGCACCGCAGCGTGGTGCTCGCCGAGGAGCTGGCCAAATGGCTGGTCGGCAAGGGCTACCGGGCCAATGTCGCCCACCGCGACGTGGAGCGCGAGTGAAGGTCGTCGCGCTGGGGGGCGGCCACGGCCTTGCGGTGACGCTGACCGCGCTGCGCCTGCTGGCGGTCGAGCCGACCGCGGTGGTCACGGTCGCCGACGACGGCGGCTCCTCCGGCCGGCTCCGCCGCGACCTCGGCCTGCTGCCCCCAGGCGACCTGCGGATGGCACTGCTCGCCCTCGCCGACCCGGCCGCGGAGGTGCGCGAGCTGTTCGCCTACCGCTTCGAGCGGGGCGACCTGGCCGGCCACAACCTCGGCAACCTCGCCCTTGCCGCTCTCACCGAGCTCCGGGGCGGCTTTCTGGAGGCGCTGGACACCGCCGGACGCTGGCTCGGGGTCGGTGGCCGGGTGCTGCCGTCGACGCTGGTGCCGGTGCGGCTCCGCGGCCGGGTCGACGGGCGCCCGGTCGAGGGGCAGGCGGTCATCACCAGGGCCGCCGGCCGGGTGGAGGAGGTCTGGCTGGACCCGCACCGGCCCGCCGCGGTGCCGGCCGCCGTGGAGGCGGTGCAGGCCGCCGACCTGGTGCTGCTCGGTCCCGGGTCGACCTTCACCTCGGTGGTCCCGAACCTGCTGGTGCCGGAGCTGGGCGCGGCGGTGGCCGCCGCCGGCGAGCGGGTCGTGTACGTCTGCAACCTGGAGGCGCAGCCGGGGGAGACCAGCGGCTTCCCGCCGGAGGCGCACCTGGCCGCCATCCTGGCCCACTGCCCCGGCCTGCTGGTGCCGAGGGTGCTCTGCCAGCGCCCCCCGGACCCGGCGGCGGGCGACCGCGAGGCGCGCGCCTTCGCCACCCTCGGCGCCGGGGTCACCCACGCCGACGTGGCCACCGACGGCGCCCCCGGCCGCCACGACCCGGTCCGCCTCGCCACCGCCCTGAAGGAGCTGGCCTGACCCGGTGGGCAGGGGCGAGTTCACCGTGCGGGTGAAGGAGGAGCTGGCCGCGCTGCGACCGGCGGCGCCGGCGGAACGCCGGGCGCTGCTCGCGGCCCTGCTGCGCTTCGCCGCCACCCTGCACATCGGCGGCACCGTCGGTCCCCGCTTCACGCTGGTGCTGGCGGGCGGCTCCGGCGGGGTCGCCAGGCTCGCCTTCTGGCTGCTGCACGCGGGCTACGGGGTCCGGCCGGACTTCCGGGTCCGCGAGGCCGGCGCGCTGGCCCCCCGTGCCCGCTACGAGGTGGTGCTGGCCGAGCGGGTCGAGCGGGTGCTCGCCGACGCCGGCATCCTGGACGGCACCGGCCGCCTCGCCTACGGCGTGGCGGGCAAGCTGGTCCGCGGCCGCCAGGCGGCGGCATGCTTCGCCCGCGGCGCCTTCCTCGGCCGCGGCTCGGTGTCGGCGCCGACCCGGGAGCCCCACCTGGAGATCGGCGTCCCCGAGGGGCACACCGCCGCCGACCTGGCCGCCCTCCTGGTCCGGCTCGGCCTGCCGGCCAGGACCGGCGCCCGCGGGGTCGACGAGCACCGGGTGGTGGTCAAGGGCGGCGAGGCGAT
>DASYRU010000217.1:0-2650 GCA_036004165.1 Actinomycetota bacterium | reverse complement strand
GCCGTCACCGTCGCGGAGCAGCCGCCGCGCGGCGTCGGCGGTGAACCCGGCGGGGAAGACCGACAACGCCAGCATCGCCGCCTGCCCGGCCGGCTCGAGCAGGTTCCAGCTCCAGTCGACCACGGCCTGCAGGGTCTGGTGCCGCTCCGGCGCGTCGCGCGCGCCGCCGCGCGGCAAGGCGAACCGGTCCTCCAGGCGACGGGCGATCTCGGCGACCGACAGCACCCGGACCCGCGCCGCCGCCAGCTCCACCGCCAGCGGCAGCCCGTCCAGGCGGCGGCACACCTCCTCCACCACCACGGTGGGCAGGTCGGCACCAGGGCGGGCCGCCCTCGCGCGCTGCTCGAACAGCTCCACGGTCGTCGGCAGGCGGAGCGGCGGCAGCGGGTACACCGACTCCGAGGACAGACCCAACGGCGCGCGGCTGGTGGTGAGCACGCGCAGGTTCTGGGTCATCGACACCAGGGCGCCTACCAGCTCGGCGGCGCCGCGCAGGACGTGCTCGCAGTTGTCCAGCACCAGCAGCGCTGGCCCGGGACGGAGCGCGCCGACGATACCGGCGAGCAGGTCGGGCGGGATGGCGGGAGGACCGGCCGGGGTGCGCCGGGACTCGCCGGCGCCGAGGACCGACGCGACCTCCGTGGCGACCTGGTCGTCGCCGGTGACACCGGCGAGCGCGACGAAGTACACCAGCCGCTGCTCGGCCTGCCGGCTCACCACCTGCGCCAGCCGGGTCTTGCCCAGGCCGCCGGCACCGACGATCGACGTGACACGCGAGGAGCGCAGCAGGTTCGCCACCGCGGCGAGGTCCTCGTCGCGGCCCAGCAGCGGGTTGGGTTCGTGCGGCACACCGCGCCGGACCACCGGCGAGGTGCCCTGCAGGAGCTGTTGCTGCAGGGCCTGGAGCGCGGGACCGGGGTCGGTGCCGAGCCCGTCGCGCAGCGAGCGGCGGTACGCCTCGTACCTGGTCAGCGCGGCAGACGGTCCCGCCGTCGCCGCCTCGCTGCGCAGCAGCTCCAGCAGGACCTCCTCGTCCCGCGGGCGCTCGGGACCAGCTCGGTGAGCGCCTCGGCCGCCTCCGCGTGGCGACCCAGCCGGGACAGTGCCAGCGCGCGCGCCCGCACCAGCGACCGGTACGTCGATGCCCGTTCCGCGCGTAGCGCGGCGACCGGGTCGTCGAGGGCGTCCTCGCCGCCCGCGGCCCCCTCCCACAGCGCGAGCCCCGCCTCGGCGTGCGCGAGCGCGGCCGCGTGGTCGCCGGCGCGGGAGCGCCGTGCGCTCGCCGACGCGCTGAGCAGGACCGCGGAGGTGTCGACCTGGTCCTCGTTCAGGGCCAGGCGGTAGCCGGTCGGTGTGCTGGCCATGACGTCGGAGCCAAGCTGCGCCCGGGCGCGGGAGACCAGGATCTGCAGCGCCTTGGTCGGGTGCTCGGGCTGCTCGTCCGGCCAGAGCCCTTCCACCAGCCGGGCGGTGCTGCAGCCGGTGCGCAGATCGCCGGCAAGCAGCGCGAGCAGGCCACGCAGCCGGGGCTGGTGATCTCCTGGTCGCGATAGGCCACCCGCGACAGCAGGGTCAACTCGATGGTCACCGGACCAGGTTAGCCTGCGCCCGTGGCCGCTCAAGCCCGTCCGCTGACCAGCCGGCCGTCCTGGTAGACGGCGACCACCCGGTCGGGCAGGGTCGCCAGCTCGAACGGGTCGCCGTCCACCACCACCAGGTCGGCCCGCTTGCCCGGCTCGACGGTGCCCAGCTCCGCCTCCAGGCCGAGCAGCTCGGCGGCGGCCGCGGTGGTCGCCCGCAGCACCGCGGCCGGCGCCATGCCGCCCTTGGCCGTCAGCTCCAGCTCCGCCAGGTTGCGGCCGTGGGGGGTGACGCCGCTGTCGGTGCCCATGGCCACCTTGACCCCGGCGGCCACGGCCCGGCGGAAGGAATCGGCGTGCGCCTCGGTGACCTCCACCGCCTTGCGCCTGGCCGCGTCGGGCATCGGCACCCCGGCCTCGGCGGCGGCCAGCACCCCGCGGGGGGCGACCAGGGTCGGGACCAGGAACGTGCCCCGCTCCAGCATCAGCTCGATCGCCTCGTCGTCGAGGTAGACGCCGTGCTCGATCGAGCGGATGCCCGCCCGCACGGCCGCCTTGATGCCATCGGCCGCCTGCGCGTGGGCCATCACCCAGCGGCCGGCGGCGCTCGCCTCGGCGACCAGGGCGGCCAGCTCGTCCTCGCGGAAGTGGGCGTGGCCCGGTTCGTCGGTGGGGGAGAGCACCCCGCCGCTGGTCGCCACCTTGATCACGTCGGCGCCGGCGCGGACCAGCTCGCGGACCTTGCGCCGCAGCTCCTCGGGCCCGTCGACCAGGCCGTCTGGCATGCCGGGGTAGACCGGCCAGAAGCGTAGCTGCTGCCCGGAGGGAAACCAGCCGTCGCCGTGCCCGCCGGTCTGGCTGAGCAGGGTGAGCGAGATCTGCAGGCGCGGCCCTGGGACCAGGCCGTCGGCCACCGCCTGCTTGATGCCGGCGTCGGCGCCGGCCGCGTCCCGCACGGTGGTGATGCCGGCGGCCAGGGTCGCGGCCAGGTTCCTGCTGGTCTCGTAGAACCGGTAGGAGAACGGCGTCTGCAGGTGGCGCAGGAAGTTGATGTCGCTCAGGGTGACGTG
>DASYRU010000216.1:0-2235 GCA_036004165.1 Actinomycetota bacterium | reverse complement strand
GCTCGCCGAGCTCGGCCCCGCAGCCGAACGCCACCCCCTGCCGGTCACCGTCGCCTGGCACGACGCCTGCCACCTGGCGCACGCCCAGGGCATCCGCGCCGAGCCCCGCAAGCTGCTCGCCGGCATCCCCGGCCTGGAGCTCAGGGAGATCCAGGACCCGGAGATCTGCTGCGGCTCCGCCGGCATCTACAACCTGGTCGAGCCGCAGCCGGCCGGGGAGCTGGGCGACCGCAAGGCCGCCGGCGTCGTGGCCACCGGCGCCGAGCTGCTGGTCACCTCCAACCCCGGCTGCCTCATGCAGATCCGGGCGGCGCTGGATCGCCGCGGCCAGCGGCTGCCCATGGCCCACGTCGCCGAGGTCCTGGACGCCTCCATCCAGGGCCGCGACCCCGCCCGGCTGCTCGACCGCCGCTGAGGCGCGCCCGCTAGCCCATGTCGGTGGCGGGGCGGAGGCGCTTGAGGAGGACCACGAAGGTGAACGAGTCCCAGCCGCCAGGGCCGCCGCCCCGGTCGTAGTGGGTCCGGGGCGTGATCCCGACCGCCTCCCACCCTTCCTGGCCGAGCCGGTTCAGCTCGGCCAGGAAGCCCGACATCGACCGGTCTGCGGTCTGTTCCCCCCACTCGTGCGCGTACTCGCGGATGGCGTACTCCCACATGCGCCGGAGTTTAGCCGGCCGAGGGTCCTTGAGTGCTCAGGCGGCCGCTCGTGACGGCGCATGGCCGAGCCTCGACTAGGCTGTCGGCCATGGACGACGCGTTCTTCCTGCCGGACGGGCCGGGCCGGTTCGTGGCCACCGAGCTGACCAGGGGGCCGTGGGACCCGGCGGCGCAGCACGCCGGGCCACCGGCGGCGCTGCTCGGCCGCGCCGTCGAGCGGTTCGGGGACCGGGCCGACCTCCAGGTCGCCAGGGTCACCTTCGAGGTCCTGCGGCCGGTGCCGATCGGGCGGCTCGAGCTGGCGGCGAGGCTGCTGCGCGGCGGCCGCAGCGTCGAGCTGGTGGAGGCGTCGCTGCGCAGCGGGGACGTGGAGGTGATGCGCGCCACCGCCGTGCGGATCCGCACCGCCGAGCTGCCCTTGCCCCCGCATGCCGGTCCCGCCGGCGGCGCGCCGCCGGCGGGACCGGAGCGGGGACGGCAGGAGCCGTTCTTCCCGACCGGCCAGCAGGTCGGCTACCACACCGCCATGGAGTGGCGCTTCGTCGCCGGCTCGTTCCTGGAGGCCGGCCCTGCCACGGTCTGGCTGCGCATGCGCCATCCGCTGCTCCCCGGGGAGCAGCCGTCGCCGCTCTGCCGGGCGCTGATCGCGGCCGACTCCGGCAACGGGGTGAGCGCCGCGCTCGACTGGCGCCAGTGGCTGTTCATCAACACCGACCTCACCGTCTACCTGCAGCGGCCGCCGGCCGGCGAGTGGGTGGCGCTGGAGGCGGCGACCACGCTGACCGCGGCCGGCGTCGGGCTGACCGACACCGCCCTCCACGACCAGCGGGGCCCGATCGGCCGGGCCCTGCAGGCCCTGTTCGTCGACCGCCGCCGATCCTAGGTGGGGGCGCGGCGGCGGAGGGCGAAGGCGGACAGGCCGACGCCGCCGAGGAAGGCCGCCAGCACGGCGGTGACCAGGACGAAGGTGGTGACCCCGCCGCCGGGGCCGTCCCCACCTGCCGCGACGGGCGCGGCCGCGACCGCCTGAGCCGCGCCCTGCTCGGTCGGGTCCTCCACGTCGCGGCCGAGCACCACCAGCACGCCCCGCATCTTCGCCGGGTGGACCGCACAGCGGTAGCTGTAGCTGCCGGGCTCGGTCGGGGCGGTCAGCGTCGCCGTCGCCCCAGGAGGGATGTTGCCGGTGTCGAGCGGCTGGTCGTCAAGGGTCATGGTGTGGGGCGCCTTGCCACGGTTGGTGACGGTCACCTTCCCCCCGGACGCGACCGAGGCCTCCTTGGGGTCGAAGGCGAAGTCCTGCACCCCGATGTCGACCTCGCGCGGCCCCGCCGACGCGGCGGCCGGGCCGCCGCCGGCGGCATCGCCGGTGACGGTCACCACCCCCTTCATCGCCGCCGGGTGGATCTCGCAATGGAACCCGAAGGTGCCAGGCTTGGTCAGGGTGACGCTGGCGTTCTTGCCGGCGAAGCGGCCGCCCTCCGGGCCAGGGTCGACGATGCCGGTGTCGAAGGAACCGTCGTCGGCGGTCAGGCTGTGGGGCTTGCCGCCGACGTTGGCGACCAGCAGGGTGGTGCCGGC
>DASYRU010000215.1:0-10688 GCA_036004165.1 Actinomycetota bacterium | reverse complement strand
TCTGCATCGAGGCCTGCCCCACCAGGGCCCTGACCATGACCAACGAGTACGAGCTGTCCGCCCCGACCCGCCGGGGACTGGTCTACGACAAGCCCGACCTGCTGGCGCCGGTGCCGGCCGGCGCCAAGGCGCCGCCGCACGTCGACGCCGACGACGGCCCGCCGGCGATCGCCCGCTACGGCCCGCAGGCGTCGGTCTCCCAGGAGTCCACCGAGCCGATCTGGGCGCTGCTGCAGGACCTTCCACGCGAGGAAGGGTCGGCGCGATGACCCACCTGCTCGCCACCACCGCCGCCGAGCGGGCCGAGCTGATCACCTTCGTGCTACTGGCCCCGCTGTCGGTGGTGGCCGCCCTCGGCATGGTGCTGAGCCGCAACGCCGTCTACTCGGCCCTGCTGCTGGTGGTCAACTTCTTCTGCCTGGCCGGCTTCTACCTGCTGCTGGAGGCCCAGTTCGTGGCCGTCGTCGAGGTGATCGTCTACGCCGGCGCGATCATGGTGCTGTTCCTGTTCGTGCTCATGCTGCTCGGCATCGGCAACGAGGACGTCCTCAGGGAGACGATCAGGGGCCAGCGGCCCGCGGCCGCCGTCCTCACCCTGCTGCTGCTGGCCGCGGTCGGCGCCGCCCTGCTGGCCGGCGTGTTCGACGCCGAGCCGGCCAGCCTGGCAGCGGCCAACGCCGACGGCAACGTGCAGGCGGTCGGGCGGTTGCTGTTCACCAGGTACGTCTTCGCCTTCGAGGCCGCCGGGATCCTGCTGGTGGTCGCGGCCGTCGGCGCCCTGATCCTCGGGAAGCGGCGGCCATGAGGGTCGGACCGGGCGCCTACCTGCTGCTGTCGGCCCTGCTGTTCGGCATCGGCGTCGCCGGCGTCCTGATCCGGCGCAACGCCATCGTCGTGTTCATGTGCGTGGAGCTGATGCTCAACGCGGTCAACCTGTCGTTCATCGCCTTCGCCAAGGTCAACGGCGCCCTCGACGGCCAGGTGCTGGCGTTCTTCGTGATGGTGGTGGCCGCCGCCGAGGTCGTCGTCGGCCTCGGCATCCTGGTGGCGATCTTCCGCAAACGCTCGTCGACCAGCGTCGACGACATCAACCTGCTCAAGGGGTGAAGGTGCACTGAACGCGACCGGTGCGACCCGCCTGATCTGGCTGCTGCCGCTGCTGCCGCTGGCCGGCTTCGCCGTCAACACGCTGTTCGGCCAGCGTCTGCGCCGGGCGGCGGGATGGTTGGCTACCTTGATGGTCGCGGCCGCCTTCGCGATCGCCGTCGCCGCCCTCTTCGAGCTGCTCGGCAAGGACGCCGACGCGCGGACCCAGATCCTCCGCGGCTACGCCTGGTTCACCTCCGGCGACCTGCGGGTCGCCTTCGACCTGCGCTGGGACCAGCTCTCGGCGGTCATGGCCCTGGTGGTCACCGGGGTCTCCAGCCTCATCCACCTCTACTCGATCGGCTACATGGCCGACGACGAGCGGCGGGAGACGTTCTTCGCCTGGCTCAACCTGTTCGTCGCCGCCATGCTCGTGCTGGTGCTGGCCGAGAACTTCCTGGTGATGTTCCTCGGCTGGGAGGGCGTCGGCCTCTGCTCCTACCTGCTGATCGGCTACTGGTTCGACCGGCGCATGCTGGTCGTCAACCCGCTCGGCCGGCTGGTCCCCGGCGAGCCCGACGGCACCTACGAGGTCTGGGCGCCCCCGGCCGCCAAGAAGGCGTTCCTGGCCAACCGCGTCGGCGACGTCGGCTTCCTGGTGGCGATGTTCCTGATCTTCGCCACCGTCGGCAGCCTCGACTTCGAGGACGTCTTCGGGCGCGCCGCCGGGTTCACCGGCACCACCGCCACCGCGGTCGCGCTGCTGCTCTTCCTGGCCTGCGCCGGCAAGAGCGCCCAGATCCCCCTGTTCGTGTGGCTGCCGGACGCGATGGCCGGCCCCACCCCGGTGTCCGCCCTGATCCATGCCGCCACCATGGTCACCGCCGGGGTGTTCCTGGTCGCCCGGACCCACGTGCTGTTCGAGGCGTCGGCGACCGCCCAGACGGTGGTGGTCCTGGTCGGCGCGCTCACCGCGCTGCTGGCCGCACTGATCGCCATCGGCCAGGACGACCTCAAGAAGATCCTCGCCTACTCGACCGTCTCCCAGCTCGGCTACATGTTCATCGGCGTGGGCCTCGGGCCGATCGGCTACGTCCCCGGCATGTTCCACCTGATCACCCACGCCTTCTTCAAGGCCCAGCTGTTCCTCGGGGCCGGTTCGGTGATGCACGGCAACGACGACGACACCGACGTCAAGCACTTCGGCGGCCTGCGCCCGTCCATGCCGGCCACCTTCCTGACCACCGTCGCCGCCTGGGCGGCGATCATCGGCGTGCCGCTCACCGCCGGCTTCTACTCCAAGGACCAGATCCTCGGCGCCGCCTTCGACCACGGCGGGATCGGCATGTTCGCCTGGGTGGTCGGCGTCTTCACCGCCGGGCTGACCGCCTTCTACATGTCGAGGCTGCTGTTCCTCACCTTCACCGGCCAGCGGCGCTGGCCGGACGGCCGCCACCCTCACGAGTCCCCTGGCGTCATGACCCTGCCGCTGGCGGTCCTCGGCCTGCTCGCGCTGGTCGCCGGGTTCCTGCTCAGCACCTTCACCGGCGAGGGCGGCCGCCTCCAGGACTTCCTCGGCCCGGTGCTCGGCACGCCCGACGAGTACCCGTCCCTCGCCAGCGCCCTGTGGCTGAGCGCGGTCGCCACCGGCGTCGCCGCGCTCGGCGCCGGCGTCGCGTGGCTGTTGTACGGCCAGGGCGGCACGGACTGGCTGGCCCTGCGGGTCCGCTTCGCCCCGGCCTGGCGGACGCTGGCCGAGCGCCTCTACATCGACCAGGTCTACGAGTTCTTCACCGTCACCCTCGGCCGGGCGCTGGCCGCCTTCCTGGCCGTCACCGTCGACCAGCGGGTGCTCGACGGCGCCGTCAACGGCGCCGCCGAGCTGGTCGGCACGGCCGCGCGCAGCGGCCGCCGCCTGCAGTCCGGCCTGGTCCGCAGCTACGCGCTCGGCGTGCTCGGCGGCGCCGTGCTGATCCTCGCCTTCCTCGTCTTCCGCTCATGACCCGACCCCGCCTGGAGCCGCCGCCGTGCTGCTGACCGCCACCGTGTTCGCCCCGCTGGCCGGGGCCGTCGTCCTGGCAGCCGTGCCGGCCGCCAGGGCCGACCTCGCCCGCTGGGCGGCGCTGCTGGCCAGCCTGGTCACCCTGGGGCTGGCGGTGGTGCTGGCGTTCCGCTTCCGCACCGGCGAGGCCGGCTTCCAGCTCGGCGTGGCGGCCGACTGGGTGCCGGCCTTCGGGGTCCGCTACCGGGTCGGGGTCGACGGCGCCAGCCTGCTGCTGGTCCTGCTCACCTGCGTGCTGACGCCGCTGGCCATCGCCGGGTCGTGGCGGACGACGCAGCGCGCCAGGACCTACCTGGCCGTGCTGCTGGTCCTCGAGACGGCCATGCTCGGCGTGTTCGTCAGCCTCGACCTGCTGCTGTTCTACGTGTTCTGGGAGGCGGTGCTGGTCCCTGCCTACTTCCTGATCGGGTCGTTCGGCGGCCAGCGGCGGGTCTACGCGGCGGTCAAGTTCTTCGTCTACACGCTGGCCGGCGGCCTGCTCATGCTGGTCGGCATCATCGGCGTGTTCTACCTGCAGCAACGGGCCACCGGCACGCCCAGCTTCGACTACGAGGTCTTCCGCGACCTCTCCAAGGCGCCGACCACCCAACGCTGGCTGTTCGCCGCCTTCTTCGCCGCCTTCGCCGTCAAGACCCCGCTGTGGCCGCTCCACACCTGGCTGCCCGACGCCTACACCGAGGCCCCGACCACCACCACCGTGCTGCTCGCCGGGGTGATGTCCAAGCTCGGCGTCTACGGCTTCCTGCGCTTCGCGGTGCCGCTGTTCCCCGACGCCGCCCACTGGTTCCAGCCGGCGCTGCTCACCCTCGCGGTGGTCAGCATCCTCTACTGCGCGCTGGTCGCCACCGTGCAGCGCGACTTCAAGACGCTGGTCGCCTACTCCTCCGTCTCCCATCTCGGCTTCATCGTGCTGGGGGTGTTCGCCCTCAACATCCAGGGCCTGCAGGGCGCGGTGTTCTACATGGTCGCCCACGGCCTGCTGATCGGCGGGCTGTTCCTGGTCACCGGCATGCTCGAGGAACGCCGAGGCACCCGCCGGATCGACCAGTTCGGCGGCCTGCAGCGGTCGGTGCCGCGGATGGCCGGGGTCATGCTGGTGCTCACCCTCGGCGCGGTCGCCCTGCCCGGCCTGGTCGGCTTCGTCGGCGAGTTCCTGACCCTGCTCGGCGCCTTCCTCGCCAACCGCGCCTTCGCGGTGCTCGGCGCCCTTGGGGTGATCCTCGGCGCCGTCTACCTGCTCTGGGCCTACCAGCGGATGTGGCAGGGGCCGCTGGAGCGGGAGGAGAACCGCGCCATCGGCGACCTGACCGGAAGGGAATGGGCGATCCTGGCGCCGCTGGTCGCCGCGATCGTCGTCCTCGGCCTGTTCCCCCGGCCGGTGCTCGACCGGGTCCAGCCGGCCGCCGAGCGCGTCGTCCAGCAGACCGCCGAAGCCGCCAACCGCTAGGAGAGGAGCGCCGTGCACCTGCTGGCCCAGACCACCGCCGAGCCGCTGCCCGTGCCGCCGATCGACTGGCGGGCGATCGCCCCCGAGCTGGCCCTCGCCGGCACCGGGGTGGTGCTGCTGCTGGTCGTGGCGTTCTGGCCGGGTGCGCGTCGCAGCCTGCTCGCCGGCCTGACCCTGGCCGGTCTGGCGGTGGCGGCCGGGCTGACCGCCTGGAACTGGGACCTCGCCAGGGTCGCCTTCGAGGGTGCCGTCTCGCTGGACGGCATCACCCGCTACGCCAGGGTGGTGCTGCTGGCGGTCGGCGTCCTGGCCACCCTGATGGCGGCGCAGGAGAGCGGCAGACCCGCGCCGCCGGGGGAGGTCGACCGCGAGGACGCGCCACCGGAGGTCTTCCCGCTGCTGCTGTTCGCGCTCACCGGGATGGCGATGCTGGCCGCCGCCAGCGACCTGCTGGTGGTGTTCATCGCCCTCGAGATCCTCTCGCTCAGCCTCTACGTGATGGCCGGGGCGACCAGGCGGGCTGCCGCCCAGGAGGCGGCCATGAAGTACTTCCTGCTCGGGGCGTTCTCCTCGGCGTTCCTGCTGTACGGGATCGCGCTGTGCTACGGAGCCACCGGCACCACCAACCTGCTCGGCATCGCCAGGGCCAGCGTCGACCCGACCGGCGACGGCACCCTGCTGCTGGCCGGCATCGGCCTGCTGGCGGTCGGCTTCCTGTTCAAGGTGGCCGCGGTGCCCTTCCACATGTGGACCCCCGACGTCTACCAGGGAGCGCCGACGCCGGTGACCGCCTTCATGGCGGCCGGCACCAAGGCGGCCGGCTTCGCCGTCTTCCTGCGGGTGTTCGCCGGCGCCCTCGGTGGGCTGGTGGTGTCGTGGCGGCCGGTGATCGCCGCCGTCGCGGTGGTCACCATGCTGCTCGGCGCCGCCCTCGCGGTGGTCCAGAGCGACCTCAAGCGCATGCTGGCCTACTCCTCGATCGCCCACGCCGGCTACCTGCTGGTCGGCCTGGCCGCGGCCGCCACCGTGCCGGCAGGCATCTCCGCCTCCCTGTTCTACCTGCTCGCCTACGCCTTCATGGTGATGGGGGCGTTCATGGTGGTGCAGTACGCCACCCGCCTGGGGCCGCCCGACTCGCCGGACACGAAGGAGCGGTCGTCGCTGGACGACTACCGGGGGTTCGCCCGCCGCCACCCCTGGGCGGGAGGGCTGCTGGCGGTGTTCATGCTCGCCCTCACCGGCATCCCGCCCCTGTCGGGCTTCTGGGCCAAGTACTACGTGTTCGTGGCCGGCATCGACGCCGGCCTCACCTGGCTGGTGGTGGTCGCGGTGGTCAGCTCGGTGATCTCCGCCTTCTTCTACCTGCGGGTGCTGGTGGTCGCCTACCTGCAGGACCCGGCCGACGCCGCCGAGCCGGTCGCCGGCCGCGCGACCGCCCTCGGGATCGCGCTCGGGCTCGCCGGCCTGGTCACGGTCGCCATCGGGCTGGCCCCAGAGGTGCTGATCACCGCCGCCAGGACCGCCGAGAGGATCCTGGGGTAGCGGTGCGGGCGGCCGACACCACCCCCGACCATCCCGGCCTGGCGGGCATCCAGGCAAGCGTCCGGGCCGGGCTGGAGCTGGTGGAGACGGAGCTTCGCGAGGCCGCCGCCACCGCCGACCCGTTCGTGCAGGAGGCGGCCGGCTACCTGGTGGCGGCCGGCGGCAAGCGCCTGCGGCCCACCCTGGTGCTGCTGGCCGGCCACACCGGCGACCCCGGCGACCCGCGGCTGGTCGGCGCGGCGGTCGCCATCGAGCTCACCCACCTGTCCAGCCTCTACCACGACGACGTGATGGACGAGGCCGAGCTGCGCCGGGGCCTCAGCTCGGCCAACGCCCGCTACGACAACAAGGTCGCCGTGCTGACCGGCGACTACCTGTTCGCCCGCGCCTCCGAGGTGACCGCCGGGCTCGGCGCCGAGGCGACCAGGGTGCTCGCCAGGGCGATCGCCCGGCTGGTCCAGGGCCAGATCCGCGAGGTCCGCGGGCCCGGCCGGGACGAGGACCCGGTCGAGCACTACCTGGCCGTGCTCGCCGACAAGACCGGCGCGCTGATCGCGGCCGCCTGCCGCCTCGGCGGCCGCCTGGCCGGCGCGCCCCCGACCGTGGTCGAGGCGCTCACCGAGTACGGGGAGCGGATCGGCCGTGCCTTCCAGCTCGGCGACGACCTGCTCGACATCACCGGGGAGGCGGCCGTGGCCGGCAAGGCGCCAGGCGGCGACCTGCGGGCCGGCGTGCGCACCCTGCCCGTGCTCTACCTGCTGCGCCGGGGCGGCCCCGACGCCGCCCGGCTGGCCGCCGTGCTCGACGGCGACCACGACGACGGGGCGATCGGCGAGGCGCTGGCGCTGCTGCGGGCCTCGCCCGCCCTGACCGAGGCCAGGCGCGCCGCCCAGGCCGAGGTCGACGCCGCCAGGGCCGCCCTCGCCCGGCTGGACGCCGGCCCCGTCCGGGTCGCCCTCGAGCAGGTCGCCGGCCAGGTCCTCGACCGCCAGGTCTGACCGGGCGGGGCTACGCCGCCGTCGAGGCGCCGTGGAAGCTGGCCCGGATGGTCACCCCGGAGCCCGGACGGGCGTCGACCTGCCAGCTCCCCCCGGCCAGTTCCACCCGCTCGCGCATGCCGACCAGGCCGAAATGGCCGTCGCGGACCAGCACCGAGCTCGGCACCGGCTCGAAGCCGACCCCGTCGTCGCTGATCCGGAGGTCGACCCGGTCCCCGATCCCCTCCAGCTCCAGCCAGATCCGGCCGGCGTGCGCGTGCCTTGCCACGTTGAGCAGCGCCTCCTGGGTGACCCGGTAGACCACGGTCTCCAGCTCGCCGCCGAGCCGGCCGTCCAGCGCCACCCTGAGGGTGCAGTCGACCCCGAGGCGGCGGCCGAACGCGCTCACCTGGTCGCGCAGGGCGGCCTCGAGGCCGACCTCGTCGAGCGCCGGCGGCCGCAACGCCACCATCAGCTGGCGCAGCCGCTGCATCTCGAAGGAGAGGGCCGACTGGGCCTGGTCCAGCCGCGCCGCCCCGACGGCCGGGTCGGCGCCGAGCAGCCGCTGCTTGGCCCGCTCCAGGTCGTAGGTGACGGCGGTCAGCCGTTGAATGGGCCCGTCGTGGAGCTCGGCGGCGACCTGGACACGCTCCTCCTCGGCCACCTGGATGGTCCGGTCGAGCAGCCGGCTGCGGTCCGCCTCGGCCTGCTCGATGACCCGGACCAGGCCGGCCATGCGGATCATGACCAGCACGAACAGCAGCGCCCAGCCACCCGCGATCGGCGCCACCTCGATCTCGGCGCCCTGGAGCCGCTGGACCAGCAGCAGCGCCGGCGCGACCAGGGCGGCGGCGCCCATCGCCAGCAGCCGCCCACGCGGCAGCCGGGCGCGGCGCTCCGGCGCCGGCTGCGACAGCCTGGCCATCGAGGGGTGCAGGGCGGCCGCCCCGAGCAGCAGGTAGCCCAGCAGGTAGGCGGCGTCGGCGGCGCTGATGCCGGTGTACTGCTGGGACAGCGCCAGCACCGAGAAGAGCAGGTCGCCGGCCATGGTGCTGACCAGGCTGGCGACCAGCAGCGGGTAGGCGACGGTGCGCCGCCCCGGCGACACCGCCAGGCGGGCGGCCAGCGCCAGCAGCAGCACGTCGCCGACCGGGTAGGCGAGCGAGAACACCCGCCCGGGGAGGGTGAGCTCGGGGTCCCGGAAGTAGGGGACCATCACCAGCACCCAGGAGAGCAGGCCGAAGCCGATCGCGATGATGGTCGCGTCGGCCACGGCCCGCCAGTCACGCCGTGGCGCGCGGCCGCGGATCAGCACCGCCAGCCCGGCCGCGACCAGCGGATACCCCGCCAGGTAGAAGCCGTCGGCGACCGAAGGGAACGGCTCGATGTGCAGGATCAGCTCGTTGACGTAGAACAGGGCGTCTCCGGCGGTGAAGGCGAGCTGGCCGCCGCCGAGCAGCCACCAGGCGGCCGGCCGGTCCGGCCGGTTCCGGCTGGCGCCGAACCAGACCGCGGCCACGCAGGAGACGCCCACCGCGACGTACAAGACCGCCTGCGGGCCGCTGGGCAGCAGATAGTAACCGCCGGTCAGCAGCACACCGGCGGCCAGGTAGCCGCGCCACACCGTTCGCCCCATGCCATCAACGTCGGCGCGTACGGCCGCCGGTTGAGCTTGGCCGCTGGTGCGGTCACTGGACTAGAATCGGCGCCACCGATGACCACGTATTTCCAGGCCTACGGCACGCTCGCTGCCCTGCTGGCGCTCGCGGTCGCTTTCGTGGCGGTCGCCTTCGGCGCCAACCGCGTGCTACGTCCCAACCGGCCGAGCGCCGCCAAGCTCACCACCTACGAGAGCGGCGTCGACCCGGTCGGCACGACTTGGTCCCAGACCCAGATCCGCTACTACGTATTCGCCTTCCTGTTCGTGATCTTCGACGTGGAGAGCGTGTTCCTGTTCCCTTGGGCGGTGGTCTTCGCCGACCTCGGAGCGGCCGCCTTCTGGGAGATGGTGGTGTTCATCGCCGTGCTGGCCATCGGCCTCCTGTATGCGTTCAAGAAGGGGGTCCTGCGATGGGCCTAGTCGATTCCGTGGAGATGCCTCAACCGATCAAGTTCGTCTTCAACTGGGGCCGCAAGTACTCGCTGTGGGTGTTCAACTTCGGCCTGGCCTGCTGCGCGATCGAGTTCATCGCCACCTCGATGGCCCGCCACGACTTCATCCGCCTCGGGGTGATCCCCTTCGCCCACGGCCCGCGGCAGGCCGACCTGCTGGTCGTCTCCGGCACCCTCACCGACAAGATGGCCCCGGCCATCCAGCGCCTCTACCAGGAGATGCCGGAGCCCAAGTACGTGATCTCGTTCGGCTCCTGCTCCAACTGCGGCGGTCCCTACTGGGACTCGTACTCGGTCACCAAGGGGGTCGACCAGATCATCCCGGTCGACGTCTACGTGCCCGGCTGCCCGCCGCGACCGGAGGCGCTGCTGCACGGCATCGTCAAGCTGCAGGAGCGCATCGGCTCCGAGTCGCTCAAGCAGCGGTACGCCAACAGGCACCAGGAGCGGCCGGAGCCGATCGTGGTGGGAGCTGGGGCGTAGTGGACGCTCAGGCCCTACGCGACCACCTGGTCGCGGAGCTGGGTGACGCGGTCTCGCCGGAGATCTCCCACGGGCTGCTGACGGCGACGGTCGCCCAGGGCGACTGGCGGCGGGCGGCCGAGCTGGTCCGCCACGACCCCGAGCTCAACTGCAACTTCTTCGACTTCCTCTGCGGGGTCGACGAGGAGGCCGAGGGCATCGGGGTGGTGCTCCACGTGTACTCCATCCCCCACCGCCACCACGTGCAGGTCCGCGCGGTGGTGCCGCGGGACGGCGGCCGGCTGCCCACCCTGCACGACCTGTGGGCCGGCGCGAACTGGCACGAGCGGGAGACCCACGAGCTGTTCGGGGTGGAGTTCGACGGCCACCCCAACCTCTCCAAGCTGCTGCTGCCGGAGGAGTTCGAGGGCTTCCCGCTGCGCAAGGAGTTCGCCCTGCTGGCCAGGGAGGCCAAGCCCTGGCCGGGAGCCAAGGAGCCGGGGGAGTGAACGCACGGTGACCACCGACGGCAGGGGCGCGGCCTTCCAGGCCGCCGACGGCACCGGGGTCGGCATCATCGTCCGCGACCGGGCCGACCGGGCGCTGCACACCCAGGACATGACCCTGAACATCGGTCCGCAGCACCCGGCCACCCACGGCGTGCTGCGGGTGATCGTCACCCTCGACGGCGAGATGATCGAGGACGCCCAGCCGGTGATCGGCTACATGCACCGCTCCTTCGAGAAGCTCGCCGAGTACCGCGACTACCGGCAGATCATCGCCCTGGTCAACCGGCACGACTGGGTCTCGTCGATCTGCAACGAGCTCGGCGTCGCCCTGATCGTCGAGAAGCAGATGGGCCTGGAGGTGCCGGCGCGGGCCACCTGGATCCGGATGCTGATGTCGGAGTGGACGCGGATCCTCAACCACCTGATGTTCGTCGGCTCCTACCCGCTGGAGCTGGGCGCGATCACCCCGATGTTCTACGCCTTCCGGGAGC
>DASYRU010000214.1:0-3899 GCA_036004165.1 Actinomycetota bacterium | reverse complement strand
GGCGGTCGGCAACGACGCGCAGTTCGCGCGGCTCTGCGGCGTGCTCGGGCTGCCGGAGGCGGCCGGCGACCCCCGCTTCGCCAGCAACGCCGCCAGGGTCGGCAACCGGGAGGCGCTGGTCGCGGTGCTCGAGGAGGCGCTGCGGCGCCGCGACGCCGCCGCCTGGGTCCCGCTGCTGACCGAGGCGGGCGTGCCGTGCGGGCTGGTCAACGACGTGGGCGAGGCGTTCGCGCTGGCCGAGCGGCTCGGCCTGGGCCCGGTGGTCGAGGTCGGGGGCGTCCCGCAGGTGGCCGGCCCGATCGGGCTCTCCGGCTCGCCGGCGTCCTACCGGCTGCCGCCGCCTACCCTCGGCGAGCACACCGCCGAGGTGCTGCGCTGGCTCGGCGTCGAGCCGCGGGTCGGCTAGCGCCCGACGCCGGCTATCCGCGACGGGTGGCGAGACCGCCGCGCTCGGCCTGCCACGCCGCCTGGGCGGCGAGCCCGTCGGCGAGGCCGACCTCGGGACGGTAGCCGAGCAGCGCCTCGGCCCTGGTGGTGTCGGCGCCGGTGTGGCGGGCGTCGCCCGGCCGTGGCGGCTCGTACCGGATGCGGAGCTTGCGGCCGGTGGCGGCGGCGATCAGGTCGAGGACCTCGTTCAGGGCGATCTGCCGGCCGCCCCCGATGTTGACGGCCTCGGCGTGGATCGGCGCGGTCATGGCGAGCAGGTTCGCCTGCACCACGTCCGAGACGTAGGTGAAGTCGCGGGTCTGCTCGCCGTCGCCGTAGACGGTGATGGGCTTGCCGCCGTAGGCCGCCTCCAGGAACCGGTGGAAGCCCATGTCGGGACGCTGGCGGGGCCCGTAGACCGTGAAGTAGCGGAGCGTGACCACCTGCATCGACGACACCGCCGGGTGGGCGTAGGCAAGGCACAGGTGCTCGCTGGCCAGCTTGGTCACGCCGTACGGGGAGACCGGCCGGGTGGTCGACTCCTCGGTGGTCGGGTAGCTGGGCGCGTCGCCGTAGACGCTGGAGGAGCTGGCGGCCACCAGCCGAGGCGTGCCGACCCTGGCGCAGGCCTCGAGCAGCTGCTGGGTCGCGAGCACGTTGTGGTGGACGTACAGGGAGAAATCGGCGCCCCACGAGGCCCGCACGCCCGGCTGGGCCGCCTGGTGGAACACCACCGAGGCCTGCTCGAGCCACGGGTCCAGGTAGAGGACGGCCAGGTCGCCGGTCACCAGGCGGAAGCGCGGTTGGCCCGTCAGCCTGGCCAGGTTGGCGCGCTTGTCGGCCTGGGAGTAGTAGGGCGTCAGCGCGTCGATCCCGACCACGTCGTGGCCTTCGGCGAGCAGCGCCTCGGCCAGGTGGGAGCCGATGAACCCGGCCACCCCGGTCACCACCACGTGCCCGTTCATCATCAGCAGCTGCCCGCGCCTCTCGCCCGTCCTTCCAGGTCGGGCTCATGCTACGGCTCCCCGCATGGGCGCCCAGCCCCGATCGCCGTACGGCGGCCTACGACGGCTGCATCACAGCCGTCGAGGAGCTTCTGCAGCTCGCGGAACTTGCTGGTCCGCGGGCGCTCGCCCTGCCCGGCGATGCCGCTTCCGCCGGTCCAGTCCCTCCGGGGTACGCGAAACTACGCGCTTTTGCGCCCGTATCGCCTTCTTGCGAGGATCGCCTGCAACTGGGGGGGCTCGGCGGCTGTCGCCGCCCCGGGCGCGAAGGAGGCGTCACCAGGTGGGCTCCGCAGGGACGGTGATTCCGGCTCCCCGGCACGGTGCGACACGACCGCCCGGCCGGGTGCTGCTGCTGTCGGAGAGCGCGGCGCTGGCCGCCGTGCTCAGCCGCCTGCTCGGCGAGGACGAGCAGCTCACCCAGCTCGACTCGCTGCGCGCGGCGGCCGAGAGCGGCGAGCTGGCCAACCACGACGCGGTGGTGGTGGACGTCCCACGCCGCGGCCGTGGCACCATCCTCGAGCACCTACGCCGGCACTACCACGGCCCGCTGGTGGTGCTGGTCGAGTGGGGCGCCGACGCCAGCGACCTGCCCCCCGACGAGGCGATGACGCCGCTGGCCCGCCCCTTCGCCGCCGACCAGCTCCGCGCCGCCCTCGGCCTGCCTCCGCTCAAGCGACCGCGGGCCGACGCGCCGCCGGATACGGAAACCGCGGCCGCCAGGACGGCTCCTGCGGCGCTCGCCGGGAAGGCGAGCGCCCTGGTCGCCCCGCCGGTGGGCGCCGGTGAGACTGTCGGGCTGCCCGACCAGGCGGAGGTCGGGCTCTTCGAGCCGAATGACGTCCGGCTCCTCCTGCAGGACGAGGAACGGGCAAGCGGCCCGCTGGTGGAGCCGGAGGAGGCGGCGGCCGGCGGCGGCACCGGCGCACTGCCGGAGCCGCCACGACAGCGCGGCTGGCCGACCGGGCTGAAGCACGTCGGACCCCGCCGGCGGCGGGTGGAGGTGTTGCTCTCCGAACTGGCGCACGGCTGGCGGACGCGCCGATGGGTCAGGGTGGCCGGCTTCTCGACCGTATCCGTGCTCGCCTTCGTGCTCGCCTTCGTGCTGGCCGCCAGCGGCGGCGACGACCTCGTCCCCATGCAGGTCGCGCCGCCGCCCACCTACCCGCTCGACCTGACCGACTCGCCGACGACGGTGCGCCGCGCACCAACATCGACCGCCCGGCCGGGAGTCGTGCCGGCCGATGGAGAGTTCAAGGGTGTGTCCGCCTCCACCACGAGCGGCATCCAGGCGACCACCACCACCCGGCCGGCGGCCGGCGGCGCCACGACCCGTCCTCCCACCACCCGCCAGACGACCACCACGGCCGGCCCGACCACCACCGAGCCGCCCGGCCCGACCACCACCACCATCGCACTCAAGTCGACGCCATGAGCCCGCGACCAGCGCAGATCGGCGACCGTACGCCATCGGGATGAGGGCCGCCTACGACGATTGAAGCTGGCTGGCCGCCCCCACGCCGGGAGAATCACGTACGTGGCTACCACGTCGTTGCGGCGGCCGCCGGCGGCGCTGGGACGCAGACACGGCCAAGCCAGACGATCAGGGGGAGTCTGGGTCTGACCAGGGCGTAGCGCCGCTCTGGTACGGCCGGGCCACGAAGGAGGAGTCGATTGTCCGAGGCATCCGCCGAAACAACCGTCCGGCTCGGACCGGCGGTCGCCAACCTGCTCAGGTCGATCTGGCGCCAGCGGGAGCTGGTGGTCCTCGGGCTGCTGCTCGGCTTGGCCCTCGGTTACTGGGGCCTCCCCAAGGTGCTCAACACCGGGTCCACCTACGACGTCACCGTCCGCATGAGCGTCCAGAAGTCCCCGGCCGACAGCATCTTCGAGATCGTCCCCGCGATCGGAGGCCCGGACGGTCAGGTCGGCGCATCCACGGACGTGCTCAAGGACATCGCGATCGCCGACCGGGTGGCCAAGAGCCTCCGGGAGCAGGACCCGGAGCTGACCGGGACGATCCTGCTGGAGGGGCTGACGTTCACCGCGGTGCCGGGGTCGCCGTTTGTCGACATCACCTACGCGGACCCCGATCCAAGGCTCGCCACCACCATCGTGCAACGCTATGCCGAGTTGTACGCGGAACAGCGCAACAAGGTTGAGATGCAACGGCTCGACCAGGCGCTCATGCGGCTCAAGGTGTACGCCACCACCCTTCAGGGCGTGGACAGGCAGGCCGTGAACGAAGTGATCAGGAAGTCGGAGGTCGCGAAGCTCAGGGGACCGGTCACCGCGGTCGTTGGGCAGCCGATCGTGACCACCACCGGGCCGCCGCTGAGCCGGCCCGTCACCCTCGCGCTCGGGCTGCTGCTCGGGCTCGCCATCGGCGCCGGAGCCGCCCTGTTGGTGGAGACCGCCTTCCGCAAGGTGATCACCCCGACCGACGCCGAGGAAGGCTCCGAGCTGCCG
>DASYRU010000213.1:0-3375 GCA_036004165.1 Actinomycetota bacterium | reverse complement strand
GAGGGGATCGCCTCGGCGATCCGGGCGGGCCGGCTGTCGTTCGCGTTCCTGGAGGCCTCCCCGTTCCGGCGGTGGGCGGTGCGTTCGAGGCGGACCTACCGGCAGGTGAGCCAGGAGACGGGCGTGCCGTTGGAGCTGCTGGGCAGGGCCTTGGAGTCGATGGGGTTCGCCCGGATGGCGCCCGACGAGGCGATCAGGGAGGACGAGCTGGAGATCGTGCCGCTGCTGCAGCTGGGACACGCCACCGGGACCTTCGACCTGGCCTGGCTGACCCGGCTCGGCCGGGCCCACGCGGAGGGCCTGCGGCTGATCGGCACGGCCTGGGGCGAGGCCTACCAGGCGCGCTTCGAGGGGCCGGCGCTGGCCTCCGGCGCCACCCAGCAGACCGCCATGGAGCGGGCCGCCCAGCTGAGCGTCGACTTCCTGCCGCTGGCCGATCCCGCGCTGCTGGCCATCTACCACAGGCAACAGGAGCTGCTGTGGACCGAGGGCCTGGTCGAGCGCATCGAGAACGAGCTGGAGGCGGCCGGGATGCTCGGGCGGCCCGGGCGGGTCCCGGCGATGTCGTTCCTGGACCTGGCGGGCTACACGCGGCTGACCGAGGAGCGGGGCGATGCGGCCGCCGCCGCGTTGGCCGAGGCATTGGCGCTGCTGGTGGACAGGTCCTCCCGGGAGCACGGCGGGGTGCCGGTGAAGTGGCTGGGCGACGGGGTGATGGTCCACTTCCGGGAGCCGGCGGGGGCGGTGCTGTCAGCGCTTGACATCGTGGTACAGCTCCCCGGGGCTGGCCTGCCGCCGGCGCACGTCGGGGTCGCCGCAGGGCCGGTGGTGGCGCAGGGCGGCGACTACTTCGGCCGCACCGTCAACCTGGCCGCCCGGATCTCCGCCCGCGCCGGTGCGGGCCAGGTCCTGGTCAGCCAGAGCGTGGTCGAGTCGGCCTCACCCGAGGGCGTGACCTTCGTGGAGCTCGGGGAGTTGCGGCTGGAGGGGTTTGCCCGTCCGGTGCGGCTGCTGGAGGCCTGCCGGGCGGTCTAAGACGTACCCAGTTCGTACGCCGGCGGCCGGGTGACGCGCTGCCGCACCAGATTGCCGATCGGGGAGGAAGCCGTCACTCTGGCGCCATGCCAAGGCAACGAGAACGCGTCCAGCGGCGGGAGCCCGCCGTGGCCAGCTTCCTGATGGACATGGACGGGGTGCTGGTCCACGAGGAGCACCCCATCCCCGGCGCCGACCGGTTCGTCAAGGCCCTGCAGGCGGCAGGCCTACGGTTCCTGGTGCTGACCAACAACTCCATCTACACCCCGCGCGACCTGGCCGCGCGGCTGACCCGCAGCGGGATCGAGCTGCCGCCGGAGGCGCTGTGGACCTCGGCGCTGGCGACCGCGCAGTTCCTAGACAGCCAGCGGCCGGAGGGCACCGCCTTCGTGGTCGGCGAGGCCGGACTGACCACCGCGCTGCACGACATCGGCTACGTGCTGAGCGAACGCGACCCCGACTACGTGGTGCTGGGGGAGACGCGGACCTACAGCTTCGAGGCGATCACCAGGGCGATCCGGCTGATCCGGGACGGGGCGCGCTTTATCGCCACCAACCCCGACGTGACCGGTCCCTCGCCCCAGGGGGTGCTGCCGGCGACCGGCTCGGTGGCGGCGCTGATCACCAAGGCGACCGGGGTGCTGCCGTACTACGTCGGCAAGCCGAACCCGCTGATGATGCGTTCTGCGTTGCGGGCGATCGACGCCCACTCGGAGTCGACGGTGATGATCGGCGACCGGATGGACACCGACGTCGTCGCCGGGCTCGAGGCGGGCATGGAGACGGTGCTGGTGCTGACCGGGATCTCGACCAGGGCCGACGCCGAGCGTTTCGCCTACCGGCCGTCCCGCATCGTCCAGTCGGTCGCCGACCTGGAGATCGACATCGGCGCCGGCGGCCTCGGCTGACAGGCGGCCACCGGCAGCGGCGAGGATGGCGGTCGGTCATGCGGCGGATCTCGACCACGGTGGTCGCGCTCGTCGGGGAGCCGGCAAGGGCGTGCCTGGAGGGGCTGGGGCGGGCGGCGAACATCCGCGCGGTCCCCACCGACCCGGAGGCGTCACCGCTGGAGCGCGCGACCGCCGCCTGGCAGACCGCCACCGGTAGCCATCGGCCGTACCTGGTGCACGACGCCGACCCGCTGGCCGCCGTGGCCGACGCCTGGGTGCGCCGCTTCGACGAGCAGGCGCCCGCGGGTGAGCTCGAGGTCGCCGTGGCCGAGACGCTGGGCCTCTGGCGGGCCGGCGCGGTCGAGCTGCCCGACTACTACCTGGTGCTCGACGTCGAAGGGTGGCAGACGACCAGGCGGCACTGGTATCTGGGGGTGCTGCACCGGGCCGCGCCCAGCCGGGTGCAGCCGGCGCCGGGCACCGCCGCGGCCGTGCGCAAGCGCCTGGCCGCCCTGGCGGCCGGCCGCTGGTGGCCGGACATGGACCGGCTGCTCGACGGGATCGACCGGGTCGTCCCGGATCGCCCCTGACCCGGCAGATTCTGGCATCTCGCCGAAATCGGGGGATGCAGGCAGGCCGGCAGACTGGTTATCTTTAACTATGTCGCTTGCTCCCCCGTTGGTGCCCTTCGAGGAGCTCCAGCGGACCTTCGCCGACCGGTTCCCGGCGAGCGATCCGCTCGACCTGGAGGCGGGCACCGTGGTGGTGCTGCCCAGCCTGAGCTTCCCGACCAGCGAGCTGCGCAAGATCGTCGGCATCGGCTTCTACGAGGAGCGGCTGCTGTTCCTGCTGCTGCTGCTGCGCCGGCCCGACGTCCAGATCGTCTACTTCACCTCGATGCCGATCGATCCGGCCGTGGTCGACTACTACCTGGGGTTCCTGCCGGACCCGGCCGCCGCCCGGGAGCGGCTGCACCTGCTGGCCGCCGCCGACCCGGAGCCGCGCTGCCTGACCGCCAAGCTGCTGGTCCGGCCCGGCCTGCTCGACCGGGTCCGCGAGCTGACCAGCGGCCCTGGCACGTCGTTCGTGCTGCCGTTCAACGTCACCCACTACGAGCGGGAGCTGGCGGAGCATCTCGGCCTGCCCCTGTACGGGCCCTCCCCGGAGCTGGTCGGCCTCGGCTCCAAGACCGGTTCCCGCCGGGTCGCGCGGCTGGCCGGGGTGTCGGTGCTGGACGGCGCCGAGGACCTGCGCTCGATCGAGGCGGTAGAGGCGGCCGCCCGCCGCCTGCGCGAGCGGCCCGCCTCCCCGGTGGAGGCGGTGGTGGTCAAGCTCAACGACGGCTTCTCCGGGCAGGGCAACGCGGTGGTCGAGCTGGACGAGCTGGACGGCTCGCTGCTGGACTCGCCGGTCGTCTTCTGCGCCGAGGACGAGTCGTGGGCGTCGTTCA